>CAIXHJ010000553.1 GCA_903919165.1 uncultured Holophagaceae bacterium | reverse complement strand
GCAAGTCCAAGGGCAACATCGTGGATCCCGACGAGGTCATCTCGAAGTACGGGGCCGACGCGCTGCGGCTCTTCATGACCTTCGCCGCGCCCATCGAGAAGGAGATTGACTGGACGGGCTTCGAGGGCATCGAGGGCGCCACCCGGTTCCTAAAGCGCATCGCCCGGATGGTGGACGAGCACGCCGGTAGGACTGAGGGGGACCGTCTGCTCGCTGCCGCTCGCGGTGTCCCCCCCGCGATCCCCCACGCAGTGACCGGGCAAAGCCCAGCCACCACATCTGGCACCTTGGACCCGATGCCCGCCAAGGATCAGCTCAGCACCGAGGAGAAGGCCCTCCTCATCAAACTCAACCAGACCATCGCCCGGCTCACGGACGACCTCGAGCGCCGCTACCAGTTCAACACCGTGGTGTCCGGCCTCATGGAACTGTCCAACACACTCCACGACCTGCCTGCGAATGCGCCCCACCGCGGCGCCGTGATGCAGCACGCCCTGGAGGCCTTCGTGCGCCTCATGTCGCCCGTGGCGCCCCACCTGGCCGAGCAGCTCTGGAACCAGCTCGGGAATGTGGGCCTTTGCATGCAGGCGGCTTGGCCCGAGGCCGACCCTGCCTTCCTGGAAGCGGACGAAGTGCTCGTGGTGGTTCAGGTGAACGGCAAGGTCCGCGGGCGCATCACGGTGCCCGCAGGCGCGGGTGAGGACCACCGTCGCCTGGCCGCCCTGGCCTGCCCCGAGGCCCAGTCGCATCTAGCAGGCAAGGAGATCGTGAAGGTCGTGCTCCCCCCCGGAGGCAAGCTGGTGAGCATCGTGGTGAAAGGCTGATTCGATGAACGCGGACCTGGAATCCACTTTCGAACAAGATCTTTTGAACCCGGATTTATCGGTGGATGCCTTTGTAGGAGCCCATGATGCCTCTGTCTCCTCGTGATCTGGCGGGTTGTCTTCTGGATGTGGGGGCCGTGCGCCTGCAGCCGCTGGATCCGTTCACCTGGGCCAGCGGGTTGAAGTCCCCGATTTACTGCGACAACCGGCAGCTGATGGGCTATCCGGAAGTGCGCGACCAGATCGTGGAAGCCCTGGTGGCGGCTTCCATGGCTCAGAATCCCACACTGATCGCGGGTGCCGCCACGGCGGGTGTGCCCTGGGCCGCCATGGTGGCCGACCGCCTGAAGCTGCCACTGGCCTACGTGCGCCCCACACCCAAGAACCACGGCATGGGCCGGCAGGTGGAAGGGCCCCTGGCCAAGGGGCACCGGGTGGTGCTCATCGAAGATCTGATCTCCACCGGCATGTCCAGTCTTCGATGCGCGGAGGCCCTGCGGGCCGAAGGCGCCGAAGTCCCTGCGGTACTGGCGCTCTTCAGCTACGGCCTGCCCCAGGCGGAAGCGGCCTTCGCCGCCGCCCGCATCGCCATCGCCGTGCTCAGTTCCTTCGAGGTACTGTCAGCGGAGGCCGAGGTCCGGGGAATTCTGGACATCGACGGATCGGAAGCGCTGAAGGCTTGGCGCGCCGATACCGTGGCCTGGAGCCGCGCCCACGGCGGGGTGTAGGCGCCGACCCACACCAGCAAGAAGCGTTGACAGGATGAACAGGATGAACAAATTGATTAGTCGTGTTCCTGCTTTGTGGGAGGTCAGCCATGAAACTCTACACGCGCACGGGTGATGACGGGTCTTCGGGCCTCTTCGGGGGCGACCGGGTGAGCAAGTCGCACCTGCGACTGGTGGCCTACGGCACGCTGGACGAACTGAACAGCATCATGGGCCTGTTGCGCCTGTGGGCGACACCCGCCTGCGCGGACGAAGCCACCCTTCAGCAGGTCCAGCAGGACCTTTTCGTACTGGGGGCCATCCTGGCCACCCCCGCCTCGCGGGAGAAGCTGCTGGAGTCGCGGATGAGCCGGCCCACTTGGGAGCTGGCGGACATGGAAGCGGACATCGACCGTCTCTCCGACTTGGCGCCGCCCATGATCAGCTTCGTGTTGCCCGGCGGCACGGCGGCCTCCGCCCACGCGCACCTGGCGCGCACCGTGTGCCGCCGCGCCGAGCGCGAGGTCGTGGCCCTCACCCAGGGGGAGCCCTTGAACCCTCTGGTGCTGACCTACTTGAACCGCCTCAGCGACTGGCTCTTCGCCCTGGCCCGGGCCGAGAACGTTACCGCCGGCGTGGCCGACATCCAGTGGGTGCCGAAGGGGGAGTAGGCCTGGAGGGCCTC
>CAIXHJ010000552.1 GCA_903919165.1 uncultured Holophagaceae bacterium | reverse complement strand
CGATGGCCCACCTTGAGGATGCGGGTGTAGCCGCCGGGACGACTTTCGAAACGCTTGCGAAAGTCGGCGCCGAAGAGCTTCTGGACGGCGTCCTTACTTCCGAGCCGGGCCATCGCCAGACGGCGGTTGGCCACGGTGTCATCCTTGGCGAGGGTGATGAAGGGCTCCACATACATGCGGAGTTCCTTCGCCTTCACGAGGGTGGTTTCGATGCGCTCGCTCTCGATGAGAGCGGTCGCGAGGTTCTTCATGAGGGCCTTGCGCTGGTTGGTGGTGCGGCCCAGGCGCTTGCCGGAAACGTTGTGACGCATGGGGGCTCCCTACACTTCCTGCTCGAGCCGCATGCCGAGGGAGAGGCCAATGCGAGCGAGCTCGTCCTTGATCTCCTGGAGCGACTTCTTGCCGAAATTCTTGGTTTTCATCAGCTCAGCCTCGGTCCGCTGGACCAGCTCGCCGATGGTGGTGATGTTCGCGTTGCGGAGGCAGTTGTTGGCCCGCACGGAAAGCTCAAGCTCCTCGACGGACTTGCCCAGCCAGGTGTTGGCGGCTTCGCTGCCAAGGGTGGCGGAGCCCATTTCCATCTCGGTGAAGTCCTCGTCCTGGCGGGCGAACACGAGGAAGTGGTCCCGGAGGATGAGGGCCGCGTCGGAGACGGCTTCTTTGGGATTGACCGCACCATTGGTCCAGACTTGGAGCGTGAGCTTCTCGTAGTCCGTGCTCTGGCCCACACGGGCCGGTTCGACGATGTAGTTTACTCGGATGATTGGGCTGTGGTTCGAGTCCATGGGGATGAAGCCCAGGCCAAGGTTCTCGCTATGGTTCCTGTCCGCTGTGATAAAACCGCGCCCCAGGCAGACGACCATCTCGATCTCCAACTCGCCTTCCTCGCCCAGGGTGGCGATGTGGACGTTGGGATCCACGACCTCCACGTTCTGGTTGCAGCGGATGGCGGCGGAGGTCACCGTGCCCTCACCCTTGGCGGAAATGGTCACCGTCTGAGGCTCGCTGCTGTGCAGCTTGAAAGGGACTTCCTTGAGGTTCAGGAGGACGTGGGTGATGTCCTCCCAGACGCCGGGAAGGGTCGTGAACTCGTGCATGACGCCCTTGATGCGGACGTTGGTGACAGCGGCGCCCTGGATGCTGCTGAGCAGCACGCGGCGGACGCTGTGCCCCACGGTCGTGGCGAAGCCACGCTCGAAGGGATAGGCCACGAACTCCCCATAGGAATCCGTGAGTGACCCGGGGGTCACTTCTGCGAAGCGCGGCCTCTGGAAATCGCTGAGATTCAGCATCCGTCCCCCTTACTTGGAATACAGCTCGACGATCAGCTGCTCGTTGATGTCAAGGGTGATGTCTTCACGGGTCGGCGCGGCAAGCACCTGTCCCTTGAAGGCGGCGGCGTCCAGGGTGAGCCACTTGGGAATGCCACGGCCGGCGGAGGTCTCGACGGAGGACTTGACGCCGTCGTTCTCCCGGGCGCGGGCGCCCAGTTCCACCGCCTGGCCAGGCTTCACCTGGAAGGAGGGGATGTCCACCCGATTGCCACTGACCAGCACGTGGCCGTGCATGACCATCTGGCGCGCGGCAGAACGGCTGGACGCGAAGCCCAGACGGTAGACCACGTTGTCCAGGCGACACTCGAGGAACCCGAGCAGATTGTGGCCGGTGACGCCCTTCTTGGCGTCGGCCTTCTCGAAGTAGTGGCGGAACTGCTTCTCGAGCACACCGTAGATGCGCTTCACCTTCTGCTTCTCTCGGAGTTGCAGGGCGTAGCCGGTGGGCTTCTTGATCTTCCCCGCTCCGTGCTGGCCAGGGATCTTGCCCTTGCGGGTCTCGAACGAGCACTTCTCCTTGAAGCAGCGCTCGCCCTTCAAATACAGCTTCATGCCCTCGCGGCGGCAGAGGCGGCAAACGGCGTCTGTGTATCGTGCCATGTCTCTCCTCCTCTCTTAAACCCGGCGCCGCTTGGGCGGCCGGCAGCCGTTGTGGGGGATGGGCGTGACGTCGCGGATGCTGGTCACCTGGATGCCCGCAGCATTGAGGGCGCGGATGGCGCTCTCACGGCCGGCACCAGGGCCCTTGACGCGGACGTCCACCGTGCGGACACCCTGCTCCTTGGCGGCCTCGGCGGCGATGCCGGCGGCCACCTGGGCTGCGAAGGGCGTGCCCTTGCGGGTGCCGCGGAAGTTCTGGTTGCCGCTGGAAGCCCAGCAGAGCATGTTCCCCATCGGATCGGCGATGGAGATGATGGTGTTGTTGAAGGACGCCTGGACGTGAGCCACGCCATGAGGGACGTTCTTCTTTTCCTTCTTCTTGACCACCTTCTTACCGGCGGTCCGGGTCTGGGTCTTGGCCATGTGCTCCTCGCCTTACTTCTTCTTGCCGGCCACGGTGCGCCGCTTGCCCTTGCGGGTGCGGGCGTTGGTATGCGTGCGCTGCCCACGGACGGGGAGACCCTTCCGATGGCGCAGGCCGCGGTAGCAGCCGATGTCCATGAGCCGCTTGATGTCAAGGGCGACGTTCTTGCGCAGGTCGCCCTCCACAGTCTCTTCGGAGGTGATGACGCGGCGGATGCGACCCACCTCGTCCTCAGTCAGATCCCGGACCTTGGTGCCGAAATCGACCTTCGCGCGGGACAGGATGCTGTGCGCCTTGGCGCGCCCGATGCCGAAAATGTAGGTGAGCGCGATCTCGATGCGCTTGCCGATGGGCAGGTCAATACCTGAGATGCGTGCCATCGTGTCTCCTTAACCCTGACGCTGCTTGTGCTTGGGGTTCTTCTTGCAGATGATCCGGTTGATGCCTTCGCGCCGGACCACTTTGCAGTGCTCGCACAGCTTCTTGATGGAGGGCCGTACTTTCATGGTGTCCTCTCGTTCACTTGAATCGGTAAATGATGCGGCCGCGAGTGAGATCGTAGGGTGTCACCTCTACGAGGACCCGGTCACCGGGAAGGATGCGGATGAAGTTCTTGCGCATCTTTCCGCTGATGTGCGCCAGCACTTGGTGTTTGTTCTCAAGTTCGACCCGGAATACCGCGTTCGGCAAGGCCTCAACCACTGTGGCTTCGAGCTCAATGGCTTCTTCTTTGCTCAAGCGTGTTCTCCGAAGACGTGACGCAGCGATTCAAACACCAGCTCCGGTGAGCGGTTGCCATCCACGTTCCGGAAGTTCGGCCGATGCTTGTAGAAGCCCAGGAGCGGTTGGAAGGTCGAGTTGAACTCGCCCATCCGGCTCTTGAAAGCTTCAGAGGTGTCGTCGGAACGGTGCTTCAGCGGACTTCCACACTGATCACAGACACCCGCTTGCTTGGGAGGTTTGGATTTCAGATGGTAGATGGCGCCGCAGGCATTGTTGCTGCAGACGCGCCGACCCACCACACGAGCTTCCAGCACCTCCTGGGGGACATCGACCAGCACCACGTGCCCAACATTCATGCGCTTGGAGGAGAGGAAGTCTTCCAGGGCTTGAGCTTGCTGAAGGGTGCGTGGGTAGCCGTCGAACAACACGTCAGAGTTCTCGTCCAGCAGCCGCGCAAAGACAAGGCCGTTGACGGTGTCGTCGTCCACCAGTTTTCCCTCGGCCATGATGGCTTTCGCCCTCAGGCCGATCTCCGTCCCTTTCGAGACGGCATCTCTCAGAATGTCACCGGTTGACAGGTGAGTCAAAGAGAATGTTTCCACCAGGCGCTTAGCCTGGGTGCCCTTCCCTGAGCCCGGAGCCCCAAGGAGGATGTTCGCGGTCAGGCTCATGCGACCCCCCCGCGAGTGGACCGGCCGCGGATGCGCCCCTTCTCGAGGAAACCGTCATAACGGCGCATTACCAGCAGGCTTTCCAACTGGGCCGCGCTGTCCATGGCCACGCCTACCACGATCAGTAGGCTGGTGCCCCCGAAGTAGAAGTTGAGGCCCGGGATGTTGTTGGTGATGAGCAGGGGCACGATGGAGACCACGGCGAGGTAGATGGCGCCCGCGAAGGTCAGCTTGGACAAAATGCTGTCCATGAAGATGCTGGTCTCCTTACCCGGCCGGATCCCTGGGATGTAGCCCCCCGACCGCTTCATATTCTCGGCGGTCTCATCGGGATTGAACACGATACTCGTGTAGAAGAACGAGAAGAAGATCACCACGCCCACGAAGACCGGCGTGTAGATCCAGAAATGAGTCTGGGGACTGAGGTAGGAAGCGGCCTTGGCCAGCCATTCCCAGCGTGTGAACTGGGCGATGGTCGCCGGAAAGAAGATCACCGAACTGGCGAAAATCACGGGCATCACGCCGGCGGTGTTCACCTTCAGGGGCATGTAGGAACTGCGCTGACTGGACATGCCGGCGGAGTCGGCACGCCGGGCGTAGTGAATGGGAATGCGTCGGTAGGCATTCTCCACAAGCACCACCGCCAGCAGCACCACCGTCATTGCGGCGATCAGCAGAATGAAGATGCCCGGCGGGGGGACATTCGGCGCGTTCTTCAGCGACTGGGTGATCATCACCGTCAGCGTAGTCACCCCCTGGGGGAGACCAGCCACGATGCCTGCGAAAATGAGCAGCGAGATGCCGTTGCCAATACCGCGTTCGGTGATCTGCTCGCCGATCCACATGACGAAGATGGTCCCCACGGATAGCGTGAAGGCCGCGAGAAAGCGGAATGCCGTGGGAGAGATGGCGCTGGTAACGACCTCGAGGCCCGGCGCGTTCTGGCTCTGGGCCAGGGAAGCGATGCCCATGCCCTGGACGAAGGCCAGCCCTACGGTCAGGTAGCGGGTCCACTGGTTGATCTTGTTCCGACCGGCTTCGCCTTCCTTCTTCTGGAGGTTGTCCAGGTAGGGGACCACCGCACCCATCAGCTGGAAAACGATGCTGGCCGTGATGTAGGGGGCGATGCCGAGGGCGAAGACGGAGAACTTCTTGAACGCGCCCCCGGAGAAGAGATCGATGACATCGAAGAGCCCGCCGCCACCGCGGCGAAGCGCGGCCGCCAGGTTTTCCGCGTTCACCCCGGGCACGCTGACGTGCACCCCCAGGCGGTAGATGGCCAGGAGGATCAGGGTGAACAGTAGCCGCTTGCGCAGCTCCGGGATGGCGAAGAGGTTCCTGAGGCGGTTCATCGGCCGTTACTCGGCAGACTTCGCGGTGGGCTCCTGGATGGTGCCGCCCTTGGCCAGGATGGCTTCACGGGCGCCCTTGGTGATGCGGTCGGCGACGACGTTCACTTTGGAAGTGAGTTCGCCGCTGGCCAGCACCACGATCTTCTCCACGCGGGAGTTGACGAGCTTCTTGGCACGGAGCGCCTCGAGCGTGACCGTCTCTCCATCCATGAAGTGGATGGAGATGAGGCTGAGTGTGATCTCCTTGGTTTCGGGCGCGAAGATGTTGGTGAAGCCACGCTTGGGCAGGCGTCGGACCAATGGCATCTGGCCGCCCTCGAAACCGCGCTTGCTGCGGTAGCCGGACCGAGACTTCTGGCCCTTTTCGCCGCGGCCGGAAGTCTTGCCGAGACCGGAGCCCTTGCCGCGGCCGAGCCGCTTTCGGGATTTGGTTGCGCCCTCTGCGGGCCGGAGTTCGTTGAGCTTCATGACTTACCCCTTCACCTTGACGCCGATGAGATGAGGGACGAGCTTGACCATCCCGTGGACGTTGGGGGTGTATTCGCATTCGCGGGTATCGCCCGGCCGCTTCAGACCGAGGGTCTGCATGAAGGCGCGGTGCTTGGGAGTGGTGCAGATGATGGAGCGCTTGAGGGTCAGCACCACCTGCTTGCCGATGAACTGCGACATGTTAAACCTCCGCCTGATCCAGGCCCCGATTGGTCAGGACCGTGTAGGGATCCATGAGTTCCTTCAAGCCCTCGAACGTGGCGCGAACCACGTTGTGGGGGTTGGAGGAGCCCAGGCTCTTCGTCATCACGTTGTGGATGCCGGCGGCCTCCATGATCGCGCGCACCGCAGCGCCGGCGATGATGCCGGTGCCCTCGGGAGCGGGCTTCAGCAGCACGCTGCCGGAGCCGAAGGTACCCGTCACCGGATGCGGCAGGCTGCCGTTCGGGGTGAGCGGAACCCGGATCATGTTGCGCTTGGCGCTCTCGATGCCTTTCTTAATGGCGGAGGGCACCTCGAGGGCCTTGCCGAGACCGAAGCCGACCTTGCCATTGCCGTCGCCCACAACCACCAGTGCGGAGAAGGAGAAGTTCTTGCCCCCCTTCACCACCTTGGTGACGCGGCCCACGTAGATGACCTGGTCCTTGAATTCCCCGGCTTCGGGGTTGCGGGTTTCCTTGTTGTCTTTGAGCTCTGCAGTCGCCATGGTGATCCCCTAGAACTGGAGCCCGGCTTCGCGGGCGCTGTCAGCCAGCGCCTTGACGCGGCCGTGGTAGACGTAGCCGTTCCGGTCGAACACCACGGACGTGATGCCCTTCTCCTTCAGACGGGCGGCGATGCTGGCGCCGACGGCCTTCGCGGCCTCGATGTTGGCGCCGTTCTTCAACGAAGCGCGCAGGTCCTTCTCGAGGCTGCTGGCGGACGCGAGGGTGATGCCCTTGGTATCGTCCACCGCCTGCACGTAGATGCGCTTCAGGCTCTTGTAGATGGTGAGGCGGGGCCGTTCGGGCGTCCCACTCACGCGGCCGCGGATTCGGGCCTTGACCTTGTTGCGTCGAAGTTCGATCTCGTTCGCCATGGGTTCCCCTTACTTCCCGGTCTTGCCGGCCTTGCGGCGGATGACTTCGCCGGTGTACATGACACCCTTGCCCTTGTAGGGCTCGGGCTTGCGGAACTTCCGGATGTCGGCGGCGACCTGACCCACCAGCTGCCGGTCTATGCCGGTCACGACGATGTGCGTGGTCTTCTCGACGGCCATCTGGATACCCGCGGGGGCTTCGTAGTTGATGGGGTGGCTGTAGCCGAGCTCGAGCTTGAGCTTGGCGCCGTCCATGGCGGCCTTGTATCCCACGCCGACGATGTCGAGTTCCTTCTTCCAGCCCTCGGTCACCCCGGTGACGGCGTTGCCGATGAGGGCGCGCGTCAGGCCGTGGAAGGCCCGATTCTGGGGTTCGTCGTTGACGCGGGAGAGAACTACGGAGTCGGCCTGCACGTCGAGCGTGATCCCAGTGGGGATCGGGCAGCTGAGCTTGCCCTTGGCGCCCTCGACGACGGCCTCGGACCCGGTGACTGTGACCTTCACGCCCTTGGGCAGCGTCACGGGCTTCTTTCCGATTCGAGACATGGTGGATTCCTTAGATGAGGGCGGAGGATCCGCCCATTTCAGGATGGG
>CAIXHJ010000551.1 GCA_903919165.1 uncultured Holophagaceae bacterium | reverse complement strand
GGGTCTACCACTGCCGGGCCTGCGGCAAGTGGCACCTGACCTCCAAGCCTGACCGCTACGCCCCGCAGCCTGACGAAGAGTTGGCCTGATGGGTCGCCCTTCGAAGCTCGACGACCGGCAGAAGGCCGAGATCGGCAGGCGCCTGGCTGCTGGTGAGTCAGGCCGGAAGCTCGCCAAGGAGTTCAGGGTTTCTGAGGGGACTATCCGCGCAAACATAACTACGCACCCCTCAGAAATTCGGAATGTAGCGGAGAGGCTGGCCGCTGTGGAGACGGAGGTGGCGGCGCTTCCGGTTTCTACGCAAACCTCCGTCCGCACCCTCGCCGACCAGCTCAAGGGGATCAGCTCCAACGTGGCAAGCGCCGCCCTGGCTGGCAGCAAGACCGCCACCCGGCTGGCCACCCTGGCCAACGAGAAGGCCGAGGCGATGGGCGTGGACCTCAAGGACCTCCCGGCCATCGCAGCCCTAGGGAAGACCGCCAACGAGGCCGCAGGGCTGGCCATGGGCCTCCTGAACGCCAACAAGGGCAACGCCCCGACACCGGACGAGCTCTTCACCCCGGACGTGGCCGCCAAGATGCTCAGCTTGCAGAAGGGCCGCCAGTGACCTGGGACCTGCTCCCCTATGCCGTGGGCCAGCTGCCCAGCTACGAGCCCGCGGCCCACCTGTGCTTCCTGGCTGAGAAGCTCGAGGCCGTGGCCAGGGGCGAGTGCAAGCGGCTGATGATCTTCATGCCGCCCCGCCACGGGAAGTCCATGCTGGCCTCCCAGTTCTTCCCGGCCTGGTGGATGGGTATGAACCCGGAGAAGTACATCATCGCCGCCAGCCACACCCAGGGCCTGGCCGACGACTTCGGGCGCAAGGTCCGCAACCTGATGGCCGACCCCAGGCATGAGGCCATGTTCCCCGGCAGCAGCGTCTCGGGGGACTCACACGCCATGGCACGGTTCCACACCGCCAAGGGTGGCACCTACCTCGGCGTGGGCGTTGGGGTGGCCATTGCGGGCCGTGGCGCCCACCTCCTGCTCATCGACGACCCCATCAAGAGCAGGGAGGACGCCGAGAGCGACACTATGCGAGCCCGTCTCAAGTCTTGGTATCAGTCCGACGCCTACACCCGCCTCATGCCCGGGGCCTCCGTGGTGGTGATCCAGACCCGCTGGCACCCCGACGACCTGGCCGGCTGGCTCCTGGCTGACCACCAGCACGAGGGCTGGGAGGTCGTGAACCTGCCCGCCCTGGCTGAGCAGGACGACCAACTGGGCCGCGACGAGGGCCAGCCCCTCTGGCCGGAGCAGTTTGGGGAGGAGGCCCTGCAGCGCCTGCGCCTGGCCGTCGGCAGCCGGGACTGGAACGCCCTCTACCAGCAGCGCCCCGCGGCCCTCGAGGGCGGCCTGTTCAAGCTGGACTGGTTCAAGCGCTACGGCACAGCCCCGGCCAAGTTCCAGCGGATCATCCAGTCTTGGGACACCGGCATGAAGGCCGCCGAGGTGAACGACCCCAGCGTCTGCACCACCTGGGGTGAGACCGAGACCGGCTACTACCTGCTGGACGTGCTTCGGCGCCGCATGGAATACCCCGAGTTGCGCCGCATGGCCCAGAGCCTGGCCGAGAAGTGGCACCCCCACTCCGTGCTGATCGAGGACAAGGCCAGCGGCCAGAGCCTGCTCCAGGAGCTGCGCGCCAACACCAAGCTGCCCGTGCTGGGGATCGAGCCCAAGGGCGACAAGGTGGTCAGGTCGCAGTCGGTGAGCCCCCTGGTTGAGGCTGGCAAGGTCTACCTGCCCGAGGTGGCACCCTGGCTGCCCGACCTCGAGGCCGAGCTCCTGAACTTCCCCAACGTCGCCCATGACGACCAGGTGGACAGCATGTCCCAGGCCCTGAGCTACCTCAGCGGAGCCAGCGGGGAGTCCATGGGCATTTTCGAGTTCTACCGTCGCAAGGCTGAAGCCCTGAAGAGAGAGAGGGAAGCATGATTCACTGGCCCGCCCACGAAACCGACCGCCTGCGCTACGGCGTAG
>CAIXHJ010000550.1 GCA_903919165.1 uncultured Holophagaceae bacterium | reverse complement strand
TGTCCTGCGGTTCCTTGCCGGTGTACCGATCGTTAGTTGGGCTTGCACGTCCATGGAAGCAATCATCCGGGACACGGTGTCGCTGCAGCTCACCTTTGCCGATGGATCCATGGGGACTGTCCACTACTTCGCCAATGGAAGCAAAAGCTTTCCCAAGGAACGCCTGGAAGTATTCGCCGCTGGGCGCATCCTGCAGCTGGACAATTTCCGCAGGCTCAAGGGATTCGGCTGGCCGGGGTTCACGTCCATGAACCTGTGGCAGCAGGATAAGGGCCAAGCGGCCTGTGCAAGGGCTTTCGTGGAGGCGGTTGAAGGTAAGCGAGCCGCTCCGATTCCCTTTGATGAAATCCTGGAAGTGAGTCGAGTCTGTATCGAACTTGCGGGAGCCGCGAGATGAAGCAAGTCGACATCATCGCGGGCGCACGCCCGAACTTCATGAAGATCGCTCCGATCATCCGGGCTATTGAGGCGCGGAGGCCGCTCGGCGGGTGCTTGGACTATCGCCTTGTTCATACAGGGCAACATTACGATTCCAGCATGTCCGGGAGTTTCTTCAGCCAGCTGGGAATCCCCCAGCCTCATATCAATCTCGAGATCGGTTCAGGATCACAGGCGGAGCAAACGGCGGCCATCATGGTGCGCTATGAGCAAGTGCTGCTAGAACAGAAGAGCGACTTGTGCCTTGTCGTGGGTGATGTGAATTCGACCATGGCCTGCGCCATCACTGCCCAAAAGTGCGGTGTCCCAGTGGCTCATGTGGAGGCCGGGATTCGGTCTGGGGACTGGCGCATGCCAGAAGAAATCAATCGGATGGTGACTGATTCCATCAGCAATTACTTCTTCACCACCAGTGATTCGGCCAATGAGGTGCTCCGGAAGGCTGGAATGAGGGAAGATCAGATTCATTTTGTTGGCAACACGATGATCGACACCCTGTTGGCGAACATGGACCGCCTGAGGGCGCCGGAATTTTGGGAAGAGCTGGCGTTGACGCCTGGCGGCTACATCGTGGCCACCCTGCATCGCCCATCCAATGTGGATGACAGTGCGGGTTTTTCCCGGCTTTTAGAGGCCATTGGCGTGGCCTCGCGAGGTCTGCCAGTCATATTCCCCGTGCATCCTCGTACCGCCAAGACTTTGCTCGAGGTCGATGGCGTGCCTGTGAACTTCCGCCTCGTTGATCCCCAGCCTTATCTCGAATTCAATTATTTGGTTCGACACTCGAAGGCCGTGATCACGGATTCCGGCGGCATCACCGAGGAAACTACGATGATGGGAGTACCGTGCATGACCTTGCGGGATTCGACCGAACGCCCGGAGACGGTGGCATTGGGCACCAACGTATTGATTGGCACAAATCCGGATAACCTTAAGAAGGCCTTAGACATCCTTTTCGATGGATCATGGAAAAAGGGCACCATCCCAGAACGTTGGGATGGCCGCACGGGCGAGCGGATCGTGGAGGTCCTGGAGCGCCTTCTTTGAATGTCTTGGGCCGAGCCTCTCTGTACTTCCATACCCTGCGTCATCTGAAACCGACGCAAATCATGGGGAGGCTGCTATTCCGACTGCGTCGGCCCCGGCCAGACCTCCGTGAGGCTCCTGGCACGAGGCCTATCACAGGCACATGGCGGACCCCAGCGGGGTGTTCGAAATCGATGATGTCGCCTACCCGGTTCCGTTTCCTGAATGTGGAACTGGATCTAGATTCCGCGAAGGATTGGAACTCGGAGTCGGTCTCAAAGCTCTGGACCTACAACCTGCATTATTTTGATGATCTGAATGCAAGGTCTGCGGCTGAACGCCTTGGATGGCATTTGGATCTGGTCCATCGATGGGTGGAGGAGAACCCTCCAGGAACTGGCGCCGGCTGGGAGCCCTATCCCCTCTCGCTTCGGATCGTTAACTGGATCAAGTGGGCATTGGCAGGCCATCTCCTGGACCCTGCTGTCCGG
>CAIXHJ010000549.1 GCA_903919165.1 uncultured Holophagaceae bacterium | reverse complement strand
GAATGCAGTTGGGGTCTATGTTTGGGGTGATTGCAAGTTAGTAGTGTCCAGAAGTTTCTGTAAGTCCTCGATGGTAGATGGATCGCAGTGAATGCAGGGGGTCAGCGAAGGGAGGGCGGAGCCCGACCGAAGCTGACCCCCTGCGATGCGTGGCTCCTGCACCCTCCGGCTTTAGCCAGGTGACGCCGACCCACTGCTCATGCTGTTCCATCAGCAGCGCTCCATAGAGGCGGTCTCGGCTGGCAGGGTTGGGCCAGATGCGAACGGTCCGTCCCCGCCGCTTCAGTTCCTGGTTCACCCGCTCGACATGGTTCGTTGTCCGCAGTCGCTTCCGGTGGCCGGCTGGCACGTTGAGCACGGCCAGCACGGAGTCGAAGTGGTCCTCCAGGTAGGCCACGAGTTTCGGATACTTCTTCCCCCAGTGCTTCTCCAGCAGGGCCTTCTCCTCCAGGGCCCGCTCGCGGCTGCTGGCCTGGAGGATTATCCGTAGATCCTCGCAGAGGGCGGCCTTGTCCACTTCCCGTGCCAGGTCCAGGGCTCGCCGCATGAAGTGCGTCTGGCCTCCGCCTGACGGACGCGATGCGTCCTCCCGCTCGTTCCTCTCGGAGTCGGAGCCTCCCTGCCACATGGATCCTGGGAAGGCTTCCTCGATCCCCTTCACAAGTCCCTCATGGGCATCGGAGACCACGAGTTCCACTCCGGTGAGGCCGCGGTCATTCAACCCCCTGAACAACTCCGACCAGGCCCGTCCCGTCTCGCTGGACCAATCCAGCCACCCCAGCACTTCCCGCTGGCCCTCGGGGGTGACGCCTGTGGCCCAGAGGAAGGCCCGACTCAACACCCGGTGGTTCTCCCTGACCTTGTCGAACCGGGCATCCACCAGGAGGTAGCGGTAGCTCCCCAGGGGCCGTTCCCGAAAGGCATTCACCTTCGGCTCGATGGCTTTCACCAGGTTCGACACCGTGCTGGCCGATACTTCCACTCCCAACATTGCTTCGGCCAGCTGGGCCACCTTCCGCGTGGATACACCCTTGATCACCATCTCCCCCAGGGTGGCCGCCAGTGCCTGCTCCGAGGTCTGCCAACGCTCCAGGCAGGAGGGGAAGAAGGACCCGTTCCGGGCTTGGGGCAACCTCAGCTTCAGCGTCCCCATCCGGGTCCGCAGTTCCCGACCCTTCAGCCCGTTCCGATACCCATTTGAACGAGGAAGTCCCTTCGCATTCCAGGGCGCCCCGAAATGCTCATCGGCCTCCATCCCGATCAGTGCCTGCACGACCTCCTCCACGAGCGCCCGAACGCTCTCACCTCCAGCTGTGAACAGACCTTCCCCAAAGCCCCTTCCGGGCCCAAACTTCCCTTCGGCCATCGCGTCCTCCATGGTTGGTAGTTTTGAACGCGATCAACCTACCGGACTCGGTGGCCAACCTCTACTTCAGGTCGACCACACCGGACTTACAGACGCTTCTATACACAACCACGCCCATTGCTTCTGTGAATGGAAATAGAGCAGGCATTCAGACGCCATTCTGGGTGCCTGAATGCTGCTTTCTCAGCCTCCGATGAGTGAGGCCAACATCCGATTCCATTCCCCCATAATCCTGTCCTCCGAGAATCGCTCAAGGACTTCCGGTCCCCGAGCCCCCAACACTCTCCGCGTCGCAGCATCGGACATCAACCGATGCATGGTCTCAGTCAATCCCTGAAGATTCCCTGCGGGCACCAGGATTCCATCCACCTCGTTTCGGATGATCTCCCTGGGACCTGTGGGGCAGTCGAAGCTGATCACAGGT
>CAIXHJ010000548.1 GCA_903919165.1 uncultured Holophagaceae bacterium | reverse complement strand
TTCCTGATCGCATCGGCGAGTTCCAGGATGGCGTGGGAAAGGCCATCGACTACGCCAAGGCACTCGGCTGCGCGCAGCTGAATTGCCTGGCCGGCATCCGCCCGGGCGATGTGCCGGAAGACAAGATCCACGGAACCCTGGTGGCCAACCTGCGGTTCGCCGCGGACCAGCTCCAGGCAGCGGGCATCCGCCTGCTGGTCGAGGCCATCAACACCCGTGATATCCCGGGATTCTACCTCTGCGGCACCCAGCAAACTCTCGACCTCATCTCAGCCAGTGGCAGCGAGAATATCTTTGTTCAGTACGACATCTATCACATGCAGCGCATGGAGGGAGAGCTGGCTGCAACGCTGGAGAAGCATCTGCCTCGCATCGCGCATATCCAGTTGGCGGACAATCCCGGTCGACACGAACCCGGCACGGGGGAAATCAACTACCCCTTCCTGTTCGCGCTGCTGGACCGCCTGGGCTATGCCGGGTGGATCGGCTGCGAATACAAACCGCTGACCACGACAACCGAAGGCCTGGGCTGGATCTCGATCATGGGCTAGTAGCCCGGCGTCCCGCCTCGCGCGGAACTCTCGGCACAGGCGCTGCAACGCAAACACCATTCACTCTTCTCGGAGGAAAGATGAGCCAGATTGGATTTGTCGGACTCGGCATCATGGGAACGCCCATGGCGGGCCATCTGATCAAGGCCGGTCATGAACTGTACCTCTTCAGCATTCCATCTGTGCCGCAGGTGCTAGTCGATGCAGGTGGCAAAGCCTGCGCTAACGGCAGAGAGGTCGCGCAGAAGGCCGACATCATCATCCTGATGGTGCCGGACACGCCGAATGTGCGCTCGGCTCTGTTCGACAGCAACGGCATCGCCGAGGGGCTGACGCCAGGCAAGATCGTGGTCGACATGAGCTCGATCTCGCCCATCGAGACCAAGGCATTCGCCAGGCGGGTCAACGACCTGGGCTGTCAATACCTCGATGCGCCTGTGTCCGGCGGCGAGGTGGGCGCGAAAAACGCCACCTTGTCGATCATGGTGGGCGGCTCTGAGACCACCTTCGAAACGGTCAAGCCCGTATTTGAACTGATGGGAAAGAACATCACGCTCGTGGGCAAGAACGGCGATGGCCAGACCGCCAAGGTCGCCAACCAGATCATCGTGGCGCTGACCATCGAGGCCGTGGGCGAGGCCCTGCTGTTTGCGGCGAAGGCTGGCGCCGATCCTGCCAAGGTCCGCTCCGCGTTGATGGGTGGCTTCGCCTCGTCCAAAATCCTCGAGGTGCACGGCGAGCGCATGATCAAGCGGACCTTCGATCCGGGCTTCCGCATCGAGCTTCATCAGAAGGACCTGAACCTGGCCCTGTCGACCGCCCGTACGCTCGGCATGTCCCTGCCCAACACGGCGACAGCCCAGGAGTTGTTCAACGCCTGCGCCGCGCGGGGCGGCAAGGCCTGGGATCACTCAGCCATGGTTCGCGCCCTGGAGACACTGGCGAATTTCGAGATTGGCCAACAAGCGGAGTGATGGCCGGCCGTGCGATCCGCGTCTAGAACATGTGCTTAAACCACCATTGACGGTGGCGGGCAGGCTTCTGCCAGAACCCGATCCGCCATGAA
>CAIXHJ010000547.1 GCA_903919165.1 uncultured Holophagaceae bacterium | reverse complement strand
TCTGCGAATTCGGCCGGATCACCATGGCGGTGGGGCTGCTCGTCTCCTGCCTGTCCTTCACCCAGCACCGCCTCTGGCCATGAGGCGGCCCATGAACCCCCTCTTCCTTATCCCCATCGGGATCTTCTCCTTCCTCGCGGGCGGCGTGCAGGTGCCGACTGCCACCAATGTCAACGTCGCGGACCAGGCCACCTCCGTGGGGCTGCCCACCAACGTGTACGTCTAGGAGATCAGCATGGCAACCAAGAAGAGAGCCAGGAAGACCCATCGCAAGGTCGCCCCTCCGATCAAGCCGCCACCCAAAATCCATTTCTATGCCATCAGGATCGACGAGACGAAAGGCTACAACCAGGAATGGCTGGACAGGGAATATGGCAGGTGGGCTCCGACCAGTCTGTGGAGCGTGTACATCGTGCGCCCCAACCAGCCCACCTACCTGGCCTCCCTGACCCCCTCCAGCTTCGCCATGTACGCCTACAGCGACGGAGACTTGCCTCTCGACGCACCGGAGGAATTCAGGGAGAAGCTCAGCGAAGATCTCATGGCGGCCGATCATGATGACGAATACTTCGACTTCAAGATGATCCAGAACATCATCAAGGACAGGAAGAATTCTCACGATCTCGGGATGTACGAGACCGAGGACGAGTCACTGACCGAGTGCCAGGACGCCTGGGAGGCTGCCCGCGATCATCTCGTGGGCAACCCAGTTCTCTGATCCATCACAGGGCAGATCCTCCCCAGGGAAACCTCATCCTCAAGAAATGGGTCCTCTTCTCGGGTGGCAGCCTCAGCCGGGACAGTATCTGCTCGCGCTCATTCTTCTCCGATTCCTTGTGCAAGGCATTCAATTCTTCGGCTCTCCTGATTTTCTTCGCCTGGTTCATCTCCGGCCCTCCTTCAATCCAAGCGTCCTCTCCAAGACTGGAAGGACAGCCCGATCTTTCTCGCGGCCCGCGATCTTCTTGCTCCTGATCACATCCTTCAAGTCAGCGACCAGCAACGAGGCTGACCCGAAAGACACCTCGCCAGCCCTGGATCTCAGGGACTCAAATGACTTCACTCCATCCACAACCCCCATCATGTCCACCTGGAGTCCCACCTGCTCGTTCAGCATCCTATAGAATTTCGAGATCGGGTACTCCGGCTGCGAGAGGGCGGCTCCCAGCAATCTCGCCGCCGATCTCATCTTTTGGATGTTCGTCCTGGTCGGCCTGAACATGAAGTCGAAATCATCGGTGGTCACCGGAGCGCCATCCAAGGCGGCTGCCGCATTGCCTATGAGCACCACCTCCAGCCTCGTCTCCTTGAAGGCTTTCGCGATAGATTCCAGCAAACTCACAGCGTCCATCCTCAAGCCTTCTTTCCTAGGTGTCTCTCCTCCAGATCAGTCCGGAGGAGACGGGCCAGGTATTCGCTCAAGCTTATCCCGTGCTGGATCGCCACCTCGCGGGCTTCCTGCTGGATGTCCCGTGGCAGGGACACCGAAGTCTTCAAGCACCGTTCATTCCCCCTGGGAGTCAAATCTATCGCCATACCCCATATGATACCACTTCGATTACCACCTATCCAGTCCTTCTCCTGACTCACAATTTTTGATTGCTTGACGGGAACTTCCTTCACCTGTAGAGTTGCATCGCATAGAGCCCACAGCACTCCCGGCTGCCGATGGTCACCCCACCCAGCCGATCCTCGGGGACGCCAGGCAGTTTTCACGGGAGGCTCGGGCAGGAAGCACGGACGGATCGCTGGCTCGGGAAACCCTGTCGCTCCGCCGCCGTCCCCTCGAACCCGGCCTTCCCCACCTGGAGGAAACCATGAGCGACACCAATGTAGTGAACCCCGGACTCGTCAACGTGGCCGATCAGTCCGACAGCGAGATCAAGATCAACCAGACAATCAAGGTGTCGAGTCCGAGCAGCAACTCCGGCCCCACCAGGCAGGGGATCGCCTTCGCCGATGGCACGGCCAGGAAGAACCAGGCCATCACCGTCTCGCCGTCCACGAACCCCGGCCCCACCGCGCAGGGGATCGCATTCGCCGACGGCATGGTGGAGGTGGATCAGGCCGTGACGGTGTCCCCGCCGTCGAACTCCGGCCCCACCACACAGGGCGGGAGCCTGGCCCCGGGCCGGGGAGTGGCGGCGAACGATCCCTCGGACGTCACCCCGCCGATGACCGCGCAGAGGGGCGTCGACGGAGGCACCGCATCCCCGGTGAGCCCCAACACCCTCAACACCACTGAGGACACCATCGTCACCCAGCCATCATCCGTGCAGCAGTTCTACCGCACGATCGACGTCAAGGTGTAGGAGATCCGCATGGCAGCCAATGACAGCACCAACCCCGGACTCGTCAACGTAGCCGACGAGGCTGACGGCGAGATCCTCATCAACCACCGGTAACTGGTCTGTATGGAGTTTCAACATCACTGCCGCCTTGACTGCTACCAGCGGGACATGGACGGCTTACACCTTTGACATCGACGTCGCTTACGCGGGAACTCCCGCGGGCACACCCGCCTGGAAGGTATACACG
>CAIXHJ010000546.1 GCA_903919165.1 uncultured Holophagaceae bacterium | reverse complement strand
GTGGAATCCCGGAAGCACCTCAAGTTCACCGACGAGGACCGCGCGCGGATCGAGAACAACCTTCGCCTGGCGGAAAAGCTCGGGGGCGAGACAGCGGTCATCGAGGGAGCCGGCAGCCTCCATGAGGACATCCTCACCTTTGCCCAGGACCGGAACATCACCAAGCTCGTGGTGGGCAAGCCGTCCCGGCCCCGTTGGATGGAACTGGTGATGGGCTCCACCGTGGACGACCTCATCCGCCACAGCGGGGATATCGATGTCTACGTGATCAGCGGCGAGGCGGGGCGGGAACCGGCGGCCCCGCTCATCCGGCGGCCCATCACGAGTCCGGCACGCAACTACCTGCTGGCCGCCATGACGGTGGCTCTGGCCAGTGGCGTTGCCATCCTCGTCTTCCGCCGCACGGAATTGGCCGATGTCGTCATGGTGTACCTGCTGGGCATCCTGATGGTGGCCACCCGGCTCGGCCGGGGTCCTTCCCTCCTTGCTTCCATCCTCAGCGTGGCGGCTCTCGACTTTTTTTTCGTCCCCCCGTACTTCACCTTCGCCGTCAGCGACTTCCGGCATGTGGGCACCTTCGCGGTGATGCTCCTGGTGGGCGTGGTCATCGGCAACCTTACTGAGCGCATCCACGCCCAGGCCCGCCTCGCACGGGTCCGGGAGCAGCGCACCCACGCCCTCTACCGGCTGGGGCAGGAACTGGCCCGCAGCGCCGGTTCCGCGGCCCTGGTGGCCTCCGCCATCCAGAACGTCGCCACCCAGTTCCAGAGCCAGGGCGTGGTCCTCCAGCCCGACGAGCACGGCCGGCTTCAGATGCCGGACCATCCCATGGCCTTCCCTCTCAACGAGCAGGAATTGGGGGTGGCCCAGTGGGTCTTCGACCATGCGGAACCCGCAGGCCTTGGGACCCTCACCCTGCCCGGCGCCCGCGCCACCTACCTTCCACTCAAGGGCGCAGCCGGGTCCATCGGCGTCATGGGCGTGCTTCCAGAGAATGCTCACCGCTGGGCCGAACCCGATCAGCGGCAGCTGCTCGAGGCCTTCGCCACTCAGACTGCCCTGGCCCTGGAGCGCGTCGTGCTTGCGGAACAGAGTGCCCGTGACCGTCGTCGCGCCGACGAGGAGCACCTTCGCAATGCCCTGCTCAGCTCCGTTTCGCACGACCTCCGCACCCCCCTCGGGGTCATCACGGGTGCCGTGAGCACGGCCCTCGAAACGCCGGGTCTCGCCGAACTCGCCCGCCGCGAGTTGCTCCAGTCTGCCCAAGAGGAGGCCCAGCGCCTCCACCGTCTGGTCAGCAACCTGCTCGACATCACGAGGCTCGAGGCCGGTTCGCTGGAACTTCACACCGAATGGACGCCCATGGAAGAGGTGGTGGGCGCGGCCCTCAATCGCAAGGAGCTTGCCTCGGAGGCCCAGCGCGTGCGTGTAACCATCCCCGAGGACCTGCCCCTGGTGGCCATGGATGGCGTGCTCATGGAACAACTGCTCCTGAACCTCCTTGACAACGCGCTGAAATACTCCCCGCCCGGCTCGCCCGTGGACATCAAGGCCTGGGCCGCAGGGAAGTCCCTCACCCTCTCCGTCTCGGACCAGGGTCCGGGCATCCAGTCCGGAGAGGAGGAGCGGATCTTCGAGAAGCTCGCCCGGGGCCAGACCGCCTCTAACCGTCCAGGGGTGGGCCTGGGCCTGGCCATCTGCAAGGGCATCGCCACCGCCCATGGCGGGAGCATCCAGGCCGTCAACCATCCCCAGGGCGGCGCCCAGTTCCTCGTCAGCCTGCCCCTGGGCACG
>CAIXHJ010000545.1 GCA_903919165.1 uncultured Holophagaceae bacterium | reverse complement strand
TCCCCTCCGGGAAGCAATGGGCGGACTCGCGACAGTTGGTTCAAAAGGCCTCAGAAGCGATAGAAATTCGCAGCCTGGACCTTACATTATGAACTCATCATCTTCAGAACCGTGTAAATTCCATCTGGTTGCCCCCCCAATCATGGGGTCATTCGAAGGGTTTGGACTTGGCTTGGAAATATGTATCAGCGATGGACCTTATGAGTATTCATGGCAGATTGACAATTCGGTACAGATCAAGTGGACATCCAACCAAATCGCTTTCAGACAGAGAGGCTTGTTATTTAGGTGATCCACCCTTGATCGGAAGAGTCATGAGAAACAAGCAATGGAATTCTTCCATGTCTAAGTTTTTGGTTTATTTGGTTCATAGAGAAGGGATCTAACTGCCGACACCTGGATTTTCAGACTGTGGCTTGAACCCTGGGTGGGAGCGGATCTCATGGAACTGGCCCCCACGCTCGACGGCGCCGAGGCCAGCGCCCGCACCGCCGCCCATCTTGCCCGCAGTGTGGAACTCCTGTATGAACAAGTGGGCTGCCCCGAGGACATGCTGGGCATGCTGAAGCCCTCCCAGGGCTGGGCCGGTATTCCCGCCACCGTGGATCCCACCGCCGTGCAGCGGTTTCTGGACCGTGCGCGGGAAGGAGCAAGGCGATAGGGAGCGACCTCATAAGTAGTCGGGCGCTGCCCGCGGATGTTTACAAAATCCCAGAAAAACAGTGACCCACGAATCCGATGTTCTCAATCGGCGCACTCCTGTTTGATCCAGGATTTTCTGTGTCCTCCGCGACCAGCATCGCCTTGTAGCTAACAAATAGCCTCCGGATCAGGCCCACGACACCCAGAAGCCCACCTTCCGGAGCCCCAATGCCCCTGTCCGACCCCAGGCTGGACGATCTGCTCCGCGGAGATTCACCGCGGCTGGAACCCCTCTTGCACTGGCTATTGGAGGCCTCTCCGGTGGATTCCGTGGATGGCGAGGCCCGCCGCACGAGCCGCCTGCGAAGACTCCATGAGGCGCTGAAGGAACGGGACCTCACGGCTCAGCTTTCAGAGGTGTGGAACCACGCCTCGGGCATCCGCCTGCTCGCGGAAACGGGTCTGCCCGACCGTACCTCCCTGCTTGGGGAGGGGTTTCTCAGGCTGGTGGACCGCATCATCCCCCGGCTCGATCCCGAGGGCGATCTCTACGCCCTGCTGGACAGGCTTGATCTTGACGAGGCTGATGCCGCCTGGATCGAGGGTCTGCCGGCGGATCTGAGGTCCGCCTGGGGAGCCCTGCTGGCACCGCCAGTTGAAACCTGGGTGCATGCGGCGCGGTTGCTGGCCCATCGTGCCGCGGCTGTGGGGCTGTCGCGGGACCTTCTGGCCCTGAGCCCTGAAGGAAGCGATGCGGATTCCCCCTTCTTCAACCTATCCCGCGTCGTGAGGAAGCGGGGTGAGCGGCCCGGGGATCCTGAGTCCCGCGCTGCCTGGGAAAGCTGCCTTGCCGCGTGTTCCACAGCCCTCTCCGAGGCCCATGCCCGACTCGAGGCCCGGGGGGTGTCCACCGACCTGGTGTTCCGCCTCGAATTGCTAGAGGCCCAACTCGGCCGCATCGATCGCCTGCTCGCCTTCGCTTCCGGCGAAGGCGATGGAACGGCCTTCGCGGCCGAACTCGTGCGCGGAAGCGCAAGCCAGCACGGCCTCACCTCCCTGTTGCGCACCACTGTGAAACGCCTCGCCCGGAAGATGGTCGAACACACCGGCGACACGGGGGAACACTACATCGCACGAAACCGCAGCGAATGGCGGGCCATGGCCGGGTCGGCGGTGGGCGGCGGTGTCCTGACGGCAGGCACGGCCCTGCTCAAGTACGGATTCTCTGCCCTGCCCCTGGCGCCTCTGCTGCTGGGACTCTCCCTCACAGCCAACTACACCCTGAGTTTTTTCTTGCTGCAGCTGCTGGGATTCAGCCTGGCCTCCAAGCAGCCCGCCATGACCGCCGCGGCACTGGCCCGGGCCCTTGAAATGAGCGACGGCCAGGCCCGGGAGATCGAACTGGTGGCGGCCATCACCCGGACCCAGGTCATCGCCACCGTCGGAAACGTCACAGCCGCCATTCCCACGGCCCTAGCCATTTCCATGCTGTGGATCTGGCTCAGCGGACATGGTCCCCTCGGGCCTGAGACTGCCCTTCACAGTCTCCACGGCACCCACCCCTTCCATGGTTGGACGATGGTCTTCGCGGCGGTCACCGGTGTGCTGCTGTGGTTGTCCAGCCTGGCAGCGGGATGGGCCGCCAACTGGAGCGCCTACCGCCGTCTACCCGAAGCCCTGGCCCAGAGTCACCGGGTACGGGGACTGATCGGCGACTGGCACGCCGAGGCGCTGGGCCAGTTCATCCACCGGCACATCTCCGGGTTCGTGGGCTACCTCGCACTGGGCGGCCTGCTGGTCTTCGTGCCCATGGCCTTCGCCTTCGCGGGCATCCATCTGGAAGTGCGTCACGTGACCCTGCAGGCGGCCTCGCTGGCCCTGGCTTTCGCCAGCCTCTGGACCCAGGGCGTTCCGCCCTGGGCCGATGCAGCCTGGGGCTTGCTGGGGCTCGCCCTCATCGGCAGCCTGAATTTCACGGTCTCCTTCACGCTCGCCCTGTGGACCGCCTTGCGAGCCCGGGATCTCAGCGGCCGCGCCAGCCGCAGCCTCTGGTGGGGCATTCTCAAGGCCTTCAATCGCCAGCCAGGGCGATTCCTGCTGGCACCCAAGGCTTCTGATAACCTCGATTCCCCTCACTCTGGAGGTCCTCATGCGTAGGCTACTGGTCCCCGCCTTTCTCAGCTTGTCGATGGCCGTTGCTCTTCCGGCCCAGGACAAGCCCGCTCCTGTGCGCCTGACGCCCCTGAGGGTGAGCCCGGCGAGCACGCTGTCCCAGGAGATCGGTATCAGCAGGATTGAACTCAGCTTTGCCCGGCCCGCCGTGAAGGGGCGGAAGATCTGGGGAGGCCTGGTGCCCTTCGGCGAGGTATGGCGGGCGGGCGCCAACGCGGCCACCGTGATCACCTTCAGCCACCCGGCCAAGGTCGCCGGCAAGGAGGTGCCTGCTGGCAGTTATAGCTTCTTCGCCATCCCTGGAGAAAAAACCTGGACATTGATCCTTAACAGAAAGGCCAAGCAATGGGGCGCCTACGACTACAAGAAGGAAGAGGATTTGCTGCGCTGGGAGGCCACGCCCCAGACCGGGCCCTTCCTCGAGTACCTGGACTACCGCGTGCTGCCCGTGGATGCCGGGAGCGCCAACGTTGAACTGGGCTGGGAGAAGCTGCGCGTAAGCTTCCCCGTGGCCTTCGACACCAAGGCCATCTACTGGGCCCAACTGGAGGACACCCTGAAGAAGGCGCCAGGAACAGACTGGGTGCCCTGGTACCAGGCCGCCAAGTACTGTCAGGACCAGGGCATCGAACCCCAGCAGGCCCTGGGCTGGATCGAGAAGAGCCTGAAGATCGGCGAGAGCTTCTGGAATCAGGAAACCGCAGCAAGGATTTACATGGACGCCAAACGCAAACCCGAGGCCCTAACTCACCTCCAGAAGGCCATCGACCTCTCCAGGGGCAAGGCACCAAAGGAATACACCGAAAATTTGGAAAAGGAATTAGTCGCCTGGAAGGCCACGAACTGAATCCGCCTAAGGACCTATAGGGACAATGAGACGCTGGATGATTAGCCTCTGGGTCCTTCGGAGCACCGGAGCCAGCCCCTAGCCGTTCTCCCCGCTCCGATGGTCTGAATGCCGTGATCCACAGCACCGGTCGGGTGCACCAGCCCTGATCCTTATCCTCGGTCGATCCAGCGCCGCCCCCCATCCTGGGTGAGAATCTCCCCCGTGAGGAAGGGGCTGGCGGCGGCGAAGCGCACGGCCCGGCAGAGATCGGCGGGGTCCCCGATGCGCTTGAGCAGGGTGCGGTGCGCCAGGAAAGCGGCATCGCTGCCTTCGGCGGGGAGTAGCGTTCCCAGGGCATGGCCAACCACTCTTACCTTCGGCGCGAGCAGTTGCGCAAGTCCCGGAACCAGGGCCGCCAGACCTGCCTTGGCGGCACTGTAGGGCAGCCGCTTCAGCCAGGGCCGGTGGATCGAGGTGTCCAGGAGGAGCTGGAGGCAGGACCCTTCGATGAGATGGGGTGCGAGGGCCTGGGCACAGAGGAATGGGAAGCCCAGATTCATCCTCCAGGTGGAATCGAGGCCTTCTAGGGTCCAGGTCCCGATGGCGCTTTCAGGGAAGGTTCCCGCCAGAATAACGGCCCCGGAAATAACCCAGCCCTCGACCTTCAACGTGTCCAGATCTGCCATCATGCGGGAAACGAGCTCCGGGTGTTCGGCATCCCACTGAAGCGCCCGGATACGCGCCGTCTTCGACAATTCATCCACCCAGGCTTCCCCGTCCCAAGGCTCTGAACTGGTCAGCACCAGGTCGTGATCC
>CAIXHJ010000544.1 GCA_903919165.1 uncultured Holophagaceae bacterium | reverse complement strand
GCCGCGCTTGGCCAGGGCGGCCAACAGGGCTTCGCTGCAGCCGAGGGCTGCGAAGGTCGTATCACTCACTGGTAACTCCCGGGGCTGTCCCTGCTCGAGTGTGCCAAGTGGCAGTCTCTGTTGGCGGATAGCGCCAGCCGGGAGGGGCCCAAACCGATATCATCTCTCGAAATGCCTTGAAAAACAAGGAGAAAGGCGAGATCACAGTCTGTGGTTAAGATTTTCCCATGACGACGCTCCTGCTCATCCGACATGGCATCGCGGAGGATCCGCGTCCGGGTCAGAAGGATTCGGATCGGGCGCTCACTGAAGAGGGCTGGAGGAAAACACGAGCAGCCATGAAGGGTCTGGTGGCACTCGGCTACGTGCCCACGCGAGGCTTCAGCAGCCCCTATCAGCGCGCGGCGGAAACCATGGTTTGCCTCCAGGAGGCCGCGGGCGCCTTCCCCATGGAGACGCGAGCGGACCTCATGCCCGATGGCTGTCCTCCACAGGTGGATCTATGGTTGCGGGGGCTCATGGTCGAGGCGGGGAAGGGCGAAGTCCTGGCCCTCATCGGCCACCAGCCCTTTCTGAGCGAACTCGTCTTCCATCTCACCAACCGCCATGCGGAGATGAAGAAGGCCAGCTGCACGGTCCTGCGCTGGAAGGACGGCGCATGGATCTTCGAGCGGCAGTACCAGCCCTCGGAATTGAGGGCCTGACGTGCGCCTGCAGCCGACCTTCGCCATGCTGCCCTCGGGCCTGAAGCTGCATTGCCGCGTGCAGGGCAATCCGGAGGGCCGCTGGCTGGTGCTGCTGAACGGCCTGCTGTCGGATACCACCATGTGGGACGGGGCCCCCTCCGCGATCGAGCGCAGCGAGGAGCGGGAGCGCAGGACCAGATGTCCTGCGCGATCAGGGGGTTGTCAGGGCCCACACAGCGAGGCTTTACGATGAGGCCCCAGCCCACCTTCGCCACCCTGGCCTCGGGCGTGAAGCTGCACTACCGCATCCAGGGCAATCCAGAGGGCCCCTGGCTGGTGCTGCTGAACGGCCTGCTGTCGGATACCACCATGTGGGCCGGTGTGCTGCCGGGCCTTTCAGACCGCTTCCGCATCCTCACCTTCGACAGCCGGGGACAGGGCCGGTCCGACGCGCCACAGGAGGGCCCCTATGCCACGGCCCTGCTGGCTGCCGAGGCCTGGGAGCTGTTCCAAGTGCTCGGCATTTCGCGGCCCTGGCTCATCGGGTTGTCCAATGGCAGCGGCATGAGCCTGGAATTGCTCAGCACGCACCCGGAGGCCTTCCCTGGCGCTGTGCTCACCAGCGTCATGCCTCACTTCGATTTCGCCATTAGCCTGAAGGCCGAGCACTGGGCCCGCTGCCTGGAGGTGGGTGGGCCCCTCATGCAGTTCGATGCCGTAGCCCCCTACCTGTGGGGGGATCGCTTCCTGGAGGCCCGGCACGGTGTCCTCCGTGCCTACCATCAGGTTGTGACCGGCGCTGACCGGCCCCAGCATGGCAACCTGCATCAGATCAGGGGCACCCTGGGTTGGGACATCCGGGATCGGCTGGAACGCATCCAGGCGCCCGTGCTCCTGCTCAGCGGGGCCGAGGATCTGCTGACGCCGCCCTGGAAGTGCTTGCAGGCCGCCAAGGGGATCAAGGGCTCCCGTTTCGAGGTGGTGCCTGGCATCGGCCATGCCTATCCGGTGGAAGATCCCAAGGGCTTCGTAGGCCGAGTTCGGGAATTCATCTCTGAAGCGGGCACCAGTTTGGCCAATAGGTAAAACTGACTTATCCTGTCAGCAATCCCGAGCCACTCCTGACTCACACTGCCGCCGAGGTGACCTATGGCCACCCCTTCTCAGCCTCCGACCGCCCTGAGTTTGTCCGAGCTCAAGGAACTTCCCATTGGCAAGCTCGCGGAACTGTCCAAGGCCCTGGATATCGAGAACCCGCTCGCCATGCGCAAGCAGGAGCTGGTGTTCCGGGTGCTGCAAGCCCAGGCAGAACGTGAGGGCCAGTTCTTTTCCGAGGGCGTGCTGGAGGTGTTGCCGGAGGGCTTCGGCTTCCTGCGCAGCCCCGACCAGAACTACCTCGCGGGACCCGAGGACATCTACATCTCGCCCAGCCAGATCCGCAAGTTCAACCTGCGCACGGGCGATACCCTGTCCGGTATGATCCGCGCCCCGAAGGAGGGGGAGAAGTTCTTCGCCATGCTGCGCGTGGACGCAGTCAACTTCGATCCACCCGAATTCGCCAAGGACCGGATGCACTTCGACGATCTGGTGCCCCTCTATCCCAAGCACCACCTGCGCATGGAGCGGGACCCACAGGAGTTGAGCACCCGCGTCATGGACCTGATGACGCCCATGGGCAAGGGCCAGCGCGCCCTCATCGTGGCGCCGCCCCGCACCGGCAAGACTGTGCTGCTGCAGAACATCGCCAACTCCATCACCGCCAACCACCCGGAGGTCTTCCTCATCGTGCTGCTCATCGACGAGCGGCCCGAGGAAGTCACGGACATGGAGCGCAGCGTGAAGGGCGAGGTGGTTTCCAGCACCTTCGACGAACCTGCCACCCGCCACGTCCAGGTGGCGGAGATGGTCATCGAGAAGGCCAAGCGGCTGGTGGAGCACAAGAAGGACGTGGTGATCCTGCTGGATTCCATCACGCGCCTGGGCCGGGCCTACAACACCGTGGTGCCCCCCAGCGGCAAGGTGCTCTCCGGCGGCGTGGACTCCAATGCGCTACAAAGACCGAAGCGCTTCTTCGGGGCGGCCCGCAACATCGAAGTGGGGGGCAGCCTCACCATCATCGCCACGGCCCTCATCGAGACCGGCAGCCGCATGGACGACGTGATCTTCGAGGAGTTCAAGGGCACCGGCAACAGCGAGATCGTGCTGGACCGCAAGCTCAGCGACAAGCGCATCTTCCCCGCCATGGACATCCAGAAGTCCGGCACCCGCAAGGAGGACCTGCTCATCGAGCCCGCCAAGCTCGCCAAGATCTGGGTGCTCCGCAAGATCCTCAGCGCCAGCGGCCCCAGCGAGAGCATGGAACTTCTCGTGGACCGGTTGGGCAAGACCAAGACGAATGATGAGTTCCTGGCCAACCTCCAAGAGCCGCCCCCGAGGCGTTAGCCGTTTTGCTCTGGATTTGGACCGCATCCGCGAATACCGGCAACCTGGAGTCACCATGAGCGGGGTCGGTGCCTCGGCGCCCCAGGCCAGCGGTCCAGCTCCACTACCGACTGCACTGGGTGGCCGGATGACGGTCGAGGAGATCCATCAAGCCTTTCGCCTCGGCCTCACTGGCAGTCGCCCAGGGCGACCAGGCTGCGGTGGTCCTCGGTGGTGGGGGCGATCAGGACCTCGTCCTTGTAGATCAGGTGGCACTCCTTGGCCAAACGCTGGGCCTCGGCCAGGGTGAGGTCCGCCCCGCGGGGTTCCCAGCCGCCTTCCTTGTGGTTGGTCAAGACGGTGTAGGCCTTGGCCTCGACCAGGGGGGCCAGGGCCTCCATCCCGGTCCCATCGGGCCAGTCCAGCACCACGTGATAGCGCGTCTGGCCGATCTGGACGGTGGAATTGAAGTGGGCGACCGGGCCGTTCCGGGTGAAGCCGTGGCCGGCGGCCATTTTTTCAAGGACGGCCTGGAGGATCTGCGGCGTGGTGTGGGTGTTGGGCATGGCGTCCTCCCCTGGACCGGGTATCCGGCCCGACAGGGGCAATATCGGGTCTCCGGAGCTTTCCCTCCAGAGGCTAAACTGAAAGGTCGTATGAAAGCCCCGCCGTGACCTTTCCTCATACCCCATTCCACATCCGCGACGTCGAGGTGCCCAACCGCCTCGTCATGGCGCCGCTGCACGAGATTACCGACCAGCCCTTTCGGAAGTTCATCCGGGAAATCGGCGGGGTGGGCCTCACGGTGTCGGAGATGATCAGCAGCGAGGCGCTGATCCGGCACGCGGTGAAGGCGGAGCGGATGATGGCGGCCACGGGTGAGAAGCCCCTGGCCATGCAGGTCTCCGGCGGGCGTCCCGAGGCCCTGGCGGAAAGCGCGCGGCTCTGCGAGGCGGCAGGGGCGGACCTGGTGGACCTGAACATGGGCTGCCCAGCCAGCAACGTCACCAAGGGCGGCGCGGGCTCGGCGCTGCTGCGCGACATCCGCCTGGCGGAGCGCTGCGTCTCGGCAATGGTGAAGGCAGTGCAGGTGCCGGTGACGGTGAAGATGCGGGCAGGCTGGGACGCGTCGCAAAAGGATCGCGGCGAGTTCCTGGACTTCCTGCGCATGTTCGAGGCCGCGGGGGTGCAGGCCCTGGCCATCCATCCCCGCACCCGCGCCCAGCAGTACGAGGGCCATGCGGACTGGGGCATCATCGCCCGGGCCGTGGAGGCGGGCACCTCGTACCCGATCATCGGCAATGGCGACGTGAACGCCGCCGCGGATGCCTTCCGCATGGTGCGCGAGACCGGCTGCGCCGCGGTGATGATCGGCCGGGGCGCGCTCTACAATCCCTTCCTCTTCCGCCAGATCCTGGACCCCGAGTTCGCAGTGACCACGGAAATGCGCATCGACGCCACACTGCGGCTCTTCCAGATCCTGCTGGACCTGCTGGAGCCCCGGGAAGCCCTGCACAAGATCAAGAAGATCGGCGCCTGGTTCACCAAGGGCGTGCCCGGCGGCCACGGCTTCCGCCAGAACCTGCACGCCGCCAGCGATGCCCAGGCCCTCATCGCCGCCATCGACGCGCTGAGGCACCAGGGCGTGGCCTGATCTTGCGCACGGACTGATCGAAAAGGGAAAGGATTCACCACGAAGACAGGAAGACAACGAAGAAAATCACAAGACATGTGCTCTTGCGGTGTTCGTGGTCTTTCCGTCTTCGTGGTTGATTGGTTCTTTCTCTAGATCTCAGGCCGGTCCCTCGGCGGTGGCCTCTTCCAGGATGAACGTCGCCTCGTTGGTCTTGGGTGCCTGGCGGATGGCGCAGTCCTCCACGGGGCAGCGGTCGCAGTAGATCCGTCCGCAGGGGTCCACGTGCGTGTGCATCTCGCCCTCGATGTTCCCATCCACGAGGGCCCTCTTCCCGAATTCCTCGCAGAGATCGTGGGCCTGGCGCACGGGGTAGAATTCGGGCACCACGATGTGGACGTCCACGTGGGTGTACCGTCCGCTGCGGAAGGTGCGCATCTCGTGGATTGCGATGATGTCCAGGGTGCGCACGCGGTTCATGGCCTCCAGCACCTTGCCGAGCACATCGGGGTCCTCCATGTCCAGCAGGGCCTGGGAGGATTCCTTCACCAGCCGGAAGCCCGTGCGAGCCAGGAGCAGGCCGACCACCATCGCCATGAGCGGATCGACCCACTTGGCACCCGTGAACTTCACCGCGATCAGGCCCAGGGCGATGCCCACCGAAGTCCAGAAATCCGACAGGATGTGGTGGCCGTCAGCCTCCAATGCCCTGGATCTAGTCCTCCGGCCCTGTCGGAGCATGAACCAGCCCAGCACTCCGTTGAGGGCGCCCGCGAACAGGTTCACGGCCAGGCCCAAGCCGAGGTTCTTGAACTCGACACCGTAGATGAAGCCCTTGGCGGCTTCAAAGAGGATGAACACTGAGGCCAGGGAGATGAGGCCGCCCTCGAAGGCGGCGCTGAAATGCTCGATCTTGCCGTGGCCGTAAGGGTGCTTCTTATCGGCGGGCCTGCCTGCGAAGACCACGGCTCCGAGAGCGAACAAGGCCGCGACGACATTCACGATGCTCTCGATGGCATCGGATTTCAGTGCCACGGAGCCGGAGAGGACATAGGACAGGTACTTGAGCCCCAGGATGGCGCTCCCCGCGACAATGGAGAGCAGCGCGAGGCGGATTCTGGATTTCTGCTCGACGTGTTCGGCGGACATGACGACTCCGGGCTTCAGGCTATCAGCCCATGCTTGGGACGCGCTTGTTGTGTGGTGTCCCGCGAACAACTGGAACATCCACCGCGCTGAGACACCACTTGTGGCGGGGGTTTGGGGGGATGCTCCAGGTCCGCGAGCACTCGCGAACGGGAGCATCCCCTGCGTGCGATACCTGGAGGGCGGTGCCCCCAATGGGATGACTGATCTGGCACGCATGCGTCCAAGATCGCCAGAGGGGCCATGCCCCGATGACCATAGATCCCAGACAACGCAGGCGTTGGCTGGGGGAAGTGTGCTGATCCTTCCCAATGTTGATCCCGCTATTTCAGGGTCAGCACACTAGTCCTCGAAGAGACCGCGCTGGACGCCGTTCCCGGGATCCGCCGGGAAGGGGAAAGTGGATGCGGGTGCCCAGGGGCGGTCAGGATCGAAGGGCCCTGGCGGAGGCAGGTCGGGGGGCAGCCAGCGCAGCGCTGGCGAGGGCTGGATCTGGCCCAGGAGGGTCCGTGCCCCGGCCTCCGGCGGAATGGCGGGAACGCGGAGCAAGGCCACAGGCGGGTGGTCCAGAGTCTCAGGCCAGGCCGCTGGCTGCAGGGCCCGGGCCTCCAGCGGCACCGCGTCCCGTGGGTCCGCGGCCAGTCCAGGGGTGAAGGCGCCCGGCGCCGGTGGCAGCGGGAGGCTGGCCCGCCAGGGATGGCCTTCTCGGAGCGCCTGCCGGCCCAGCTGGGCCGCCACCTGGACATCTCCACAGGCACCCAGATGGACCGGCGTGCGGAGGCGTTCCTGCAGCAGCGCCCTGAGCGCCCGCAGCTGAGCCAGGGCCGTTGGCCAGGTGCCGCCGGCCCGCTGGTACTCCACGCCTCCAACGAGGGACAGTCGCCATGCCACGGCCCGGCGGGAGAAGGGCACATCCACCCAGGCTCCCGAGGACAGCCGCTGGGCCAGCCCCCGTTCAGCCAGGCCCTGCGCATCCGACATCGCGGCGACCAGGGCTTCGCCCGAGGCCAGGGCCGGCAGGGCGCCGAGGGCCAGGGTCGCGTCCCCCCAGAGCCATCCGGGCGGCGCTTCGTCACCGGGCGCCGCCACGCCGAGGTCGGGCAGACGCCAGGTCCCATCGGGACGGGGGACCCAACCGATGACGCCCTGGCGCCAGTGGTCTCCGACACACCCCTCTGGTCTATCCGGCGTGTGCACCCAGCCCCGGAAGGCACCTCCCGGGAGCTGCTGGGCAGCCTCGGGTCCAAGGTGAAGGCTCAGACGGGGGATGGCGGTGATGGCCTCCCACCAACCCTGGCGGGATTCGTTGGGGAGCGCCTGCATCCAGGCGGGCGGATGGTCCCAGATCAGACCGAAGCCGCCCGGAAGCAGGGAGACCAGGTTCATGAGCCGGGCCAGGGCCCTGCCCGGCGCCGCATGAACCGAGGCCAGCCCTTCTTCGAGGAACCGGGATCCGGCCCATCCGGCCCAGGGCCCGTCCGGTGCCGCCCGCAAGAGGAAACCGCGCCCTTCGATCGCGGTCACGGTGTCTCCAGGAGGACGGGGAGCGGCGCAAACATGGCTCGTCCGACTCCCCCGGGCGAGAAGGCGATATCCCAGCGGGCCCTCAGTCTGCGCGCGGATTCCAGAGCCGCCCCGAGATCATCCATGCCCAGGAGCCGCAACCCCAGCCAGCTGGCCGACAGGAGACAGCCAGTGCCCCGGCGTTCGCCCGGGAGCCTTGGGACTGTCTCCAGAGGACGGATGCCTTCCCGGGTGATCCACACATCCTGTACCCGGTCACCGTGTGCATGGCCACCCTTCAGCCAGACGGCCGAGGCGCCGGCCTCCAGCCATGGGGTGGCGAGGGACTCGACCGGGGCGCTGCGGATGGCCTCGAGAGGCAGTCCCGCGAAGGCGGCAGCCTCGCCCCGGTTGGGACTCACCACCCAGCCACCCATGGGCAGAAGATCCGCGGCCATGCGACGGAGATCCTCGCCGTCATGCAGGCCGAAACCTGCGCTGGGCGCGAGGATGGGATCCCAGATGCGAATGGGCGGGGCCAGGTGCCGCAGCGTGGCGCAGAGGCGGCGGAAATCCTTCACGCCGAGGGCGCAGAGACCGAGCTTCACCCCCCAGCGGCCGACCAGGTGCGGGGCGAGGGTCTCGATCCGCTGGACGGGATCCATCGCGGGCGCTTCGATACGCAGGCAGGCCAGCCCATTTTGAAGGGTCTCGGCGAGACTCACGGCCATGGGCTGGCAGCCTAGCTCCGACAGGGTCAGGGCGTCCCGGAGGAGACCAGCACCGCCGGACGGATCCATCCCGCCCAGACAGAGGGCGAGCGGCAGGGCGCTGGGGCGGAGGGCATCCATGGGGCCTCCCAGAATGCCATAAGTTCCGTGTCGGGCCCGGTGGTCGAAATCCACGGTCTCGGTCCTGGTGGCCCCATCAGATGCCTCTGCCTATTGCAACCTATCGAGAGCTAAATTGCACACCACCGGTGTTCAATTTCGCTCGGCCCCAGTGTTTCATGGGTTTTCCGGGAGACAATGAAGGGAGATCCCCTGGCAGTATGCCTCTCTGGGTTCAAGGGTATTCCGGGGATTAATCGATGAAAAACCGGTGTTGACAGGAAACGGGGCCTGCCG
>CAIXHJ010000543.1 GCA_903919165.1 uncultured Holophagaceae bacterium | reverse complement strand
TTAGAATTTAACGGTGATTGGTATTTTACTTCTACTAATGCTACTAATCAATATTTGTATAAATTTACTCCCCCTTCAGGACTTGTAGGTGATGGTACATGGACATCGTTAGGTAGTGCAAGTCCTGCTGGTATTGTCAATAACGCAGCTGGCGTATTCTTTGGTGGTGCTTTTTTAGTTGTTATTTCTGCTACTGAAATTTAGGTGTTTGAAATGATCCTGGGGGGAGCGCTCGCTGGCTTCGCCCAGGAATTCCCCCCCGGAGAACCCCTGCTTTCCGCCAGGCATAGTCTGATGGAAAGCCCTGTCTCGGAGCAGTCATGGCCGACTTGACCCACCTGGATCCTGAAGGCCGCCCCAGGATGGTGGATGTTTCTGCCAAGGCTGTAACCCGGCGTGTGGCCGTGGCCGCGGGTTACCTGGAATTGGATGCACCCGCCGCCGAGGCCCTCTCAAGGGGCGGCGGCCCCAAGGGGGATCCCTGGTCCGTGGCCCGGCTCGGGGCTGTGGGGGGTGTCAAGCGGGCTTCGGACCTGATCCCCCTCGCCCATCCCCTGACCATCGAGGCTGTGGAGGTGGACCACCACTGGGAACCCGACACCCGCCGCGCCTGGCTCCGGGTCCAAGTGAGCTGCGAGGGGCGCACGGGCATTGAGATGGAGGCATTGACGGGCGTGACCGTGGGCCTGCTGGTGCTCTACGACATGCTGAAGGCGGTGAGCCACGGCATGTCCCTGGGACCTGCTCGACTCCTCCGGAAGGAAGGAGGTCGTCGAGGCACCCTCAACCTGCCCTGGGAAGGATGCCCCTGGAAGCCCTGACCCAGAGGGGGCTAGTTGGAAAACATTTGCATATTTAAGTTTCCAAGTCCCCGGTAAGATAAGAGGTTCACCGTTCCTTTCGATTGACACCGGGGCCACGACCCCCTCATGGAGGCCTAGCGAAGCAGGCTTTTCCGTTCCAGCCGGAGTCCCCCCATGCGTCTTGCCGTCCTGACCCTTGTTCTTGCGTCCTTCAGTTTCAGCCTTCAGGCCACGCCAAAGTGGACTTCCAGGAAGAACTCCTCGCGGCCGGCCGATGGGGCTGTCCATGTGATTCGCAAAGGCGAAACGGCAGCCCAGGTAGCCCGCGCCCATGGTCTGAGCCTCGGGGAACTCGCTGCCCTCAATCCCGGCAAGGCCTTATCGAGGCTCTCGGTTGGAACCCGCCTGAACCTTGGACGGCCCCGGACCCTGACCACAGCCCCGCTGCAGGCCGGGGACGCGACTGCCAACACTCCGCGACCCGCCTTGGCTGCCCTGCCTGGTACCCCCATCGTGGCGCCCGCACCGATGCCGCACATGGAGCAATTGCTGCCTTACCAGGTGCGCGGATCCATTCCAGCGGCTGGACCGGTCAGTGCGATGAACCTGGACTCCCACCAGAATCCCAGTACTGCGGCACAGCTTCTGGCCCGCATGCAGCAGGTGATGCCTCCCGTCTCCGAGGCGGAACTCAATGCTCTTCTGCCGACCTTCGCCCTGGCCGATCCGGACCGACTCGACCTGCTCTGGCCCGTGGAGACCCGCACCATCAGTTCCGCCTGGGGTCCCCGGATGCGGACCAAGACTATCCGAGTGAAAAACCAGAGGAAGAAGCGGGTTCGGTACAGGGGCCGTCACAAGGGCGTGGACCTGACGGCACCCACCGGCACTACCGTCTTTGCCGCGCTCGACGGCCAGGTGGTCTTCTCCGGGAAGCATAAGCAGTATGGGAACTACGTCATGGTCGATCATGGCAATGGGGTGGTCACTCTGTATGCCCACCACAGCCTGAATCTGGTCCAGGCTGGCGACATTGTCCGCCGCGGGCAGAAGATCGCAGAGGTCGGCCGCACGGGCAACGCCACCGGCCCCCATCTCCACTTCGAACTCAGGGTTGACGGAGTACAGCGGAATCCCCTTCCGGTGCTCAACGATGAAGAGGAAGTCCCGGCGGAAATGGCCGCCCAGAATGCCCTCCTCGGATCCAGTTCCTTCCGCTGAACTTCCCCGACATCCACGGCACAGGAATAGAGCGTACCTCCTGATCCCCACGCGAGATCGGCCCGGGAGGCCGTGATAGACTGGGTCCTTTCGCCGTTTCGAGGTAGTCATGCCGCTGTCCCGAGCTTCCCTCCAGACTCTGGGGGTCATTGTTCTGCTGACACTGGCATTGGCTTGCCATGGGAAGAGCGGAAGCGGAAGCGGCACGACCGCGACCATCACTGGTACGGTGATGTACCAGCGAGTCCCCTTGGTCAAGGACGTGAATGGTGTGCCTACCGGGCTGGCCGATGCCACCGTCGCGGCCAACCTCGTGAGCCTCCCGGCCCAAGGGGCCCAAATACGCATCTACCAACAGGTGCCCCAGACTGCGCCAGGCGGAAGCACCACCTACGAGTGGATCCTGGCCGGGTCCACGTTCACCGACACCACGGGTCTCTATTCCGTCACGGTCCCCACGGGCTACTTCACCATGGTGGAGCTGC
>CAIXHJ010000542.1 GCA_903919165.1 uncultured Holophagaceae bacterium | reverse complement strand
TTGCCTTCGGCCACATAGCAGCCGGCCACCGTGCCCACCTTGGTGACGCGGAAGGTATCGCGCACCTCGGCTCGCCCCAGGCTAATCTCCTTATAGGTTATGGCCAGCAGGCCGTGCATAGCTTGCTTGATCTCTTCCGTCACGTTGTAAATGATGTTGTGCATCCGAACGTCAACCTGCTCCAGCTGGGCGAGTTCCGTCGCCTTGCGTTCGGGCCGCACGCTGAAGCCGATAATCACCGCATTCGAAGCGGAGGCCAGGAGCACGTCCGTCTCCGTGATGGCGCCCACTCCGGCGTGAATGATCTTCACCTTCACCCGGTCATTACTCAGCTTGTTCAAGGTATCGGACAACACTTCGACCGAACCCTGCACGTCCGCCTTGATAATGAGAGGCAGTTCCTTGACGTCGCCCGCCGCCATCTGTTCGTGCAGCTGTTCCAAGGTCAGGCGCGCACTCTTGAGCTTGGCCATGGCCACGTCGCGCAGCTTGGTCTGACGATTGAGGGCGACTTGGCGGGCCTTCAGAGTATCCGCGATAGCCTGGAGAGGATCTCCCGCCAGGGGAACATCTTCCAAACCCAGGACTTCCACCGGCATCGCGGGAGGAGCCTCCAGACACGGCTGTCCCCGATCATTGAACAGGGCCCGCACTTTCCCGTAGATGGCGCCCACAATGAACGGGTCACCCACATGCAAGGTGCCGTTCTCGATCAGCACGTTCGCCACCGGGCCGCGGCCTCGGTCGAGCTTGGCTTCCAGCACCACGCCCGAGGCGACCCGCTTGGGATTGGCCTTCAATCCCTTCAAGTCGGCCACCAGCAGAATCATTTCCAGCAGCAATTCCAGGTTCTTATGCTGCTTGGCGGAAACTTCCACCGTCACCGTGTCTCCGCCCCACTCTTCCGACATCAGGCCGTGATCGGACAGTTGCCTCTTCACCCGCTCGATCTGCGCGTCGGGCTTATCAACCTTGTTAATGGCAACGACGATGGGCACCTTGGCGGCCCGGGCGTGGTCAATGGCCTCCAGGGTCTGGGGCATGACGCCGTCGTCGGCCGCCACCACCAGCACCACGATGTCCGTGACCTTGGCGCCTCGGGCGCGCATGCGCGTGAACGCTTCGTGGCCCGGCGTATCGACAAAGGTGACCTTGCGTCCCTGTACTTCGACCTGGTAAGCACCGATTCGTTGCGTGATGCCGCCCGCTTCCTTCCCCGCCACGTTGGTTTCACGAATCGCGTCCAGCAGCGAGGTCTTCCCGTGATCGACGTGTCCCATCACGGTTACGACCGGCGGCCGCGGCACCAGATCCTCAGCCTTGTCCGTCTCTTTGACTTCGTTCAGGACCTCTTCTTCGTAGGTGATACACTCTGTATCGGCTCCGAACAACCGCCCAATCTCCTTGGCCGTGGCCCCGTCGAGCGTTTGATTGATCGTGGCGAAGACTCCCTTGTCCAGCAGCCGCTTGATGATGTCGCGGGCCCGGACTTCCAACTTCTCGGAGAATTCCTTGACCGTAATACCCTCGCTGATGGTGATGGTCCGCGTGATGGGGATATCTTCCGGCACCAGCGGCTT
>CAIXHJ010000541.1 GCA_903919165.1 uncultured Holophagaceae bacterium | reverse complement strand
TGTTCAGGGGGCAGATTCCAGCCATTCCCCGGCCGGGATCTTTTTGACGGCGGTGGCTGTGCTCGGGGTAGTCGCCACGGTAGACGCCCTCACGTCCTATGAATTCGGCTTTTCGGCCTTCTATGTCATTCCGGTCCTCATCGCGACCTGGGGCGTCGGCATATCCCGGGGCCTGGGCTTCGCCCTCCTGTCCGCCTGCTGCTGGTACTGCGTGGACCTGACCTCCGGACGGCCCTTAACCCAGGAGTTCTACCGGATCTGGGACACCATCAACCATCTCCTTTCCTACTCATTGGTCGCGGTGGTCACGGGTGGGCTGAAGCTGGCCTACCAGCGGGAGCAGGTGCTCCGCGAAAACCTCGATCTGACCCTGGAGAACGTCAAGGAGCTTGAGGGCCTGCTTCCGGTGTGCGCCTGGTGCAAGAAGATCCGTGACGACGAAGGGTACTGGCAGGAGCTGGAGACCTACCTGAAACCCCGGACCAAGGCCTCCTTCAGCCACGGGATCTGTCCCGCCTGCGCGGCCAAGCTGGACAACTAAATCGAGCGGCAAGCCTAGGAATTGAGCCTCGCCGCGAGGTCCGACAGGCTTGCGACGGTCAAGGTCGGCTCGATGCCCCAGGGGTCGAACAGGGCCTCCGGGGAGCGCCTGACCCAGGCCGCTCGCATACCAGCGGAAAGGGCTCCGATCACATCGAAGGGATTGCCGGAGATCAGCCAGGCCTCGGAGCCCGTGGCACCGGCCCGCCTGAGGAAGTGGGCGTATACACCGGGATTCGGTTTGAAGGATTTCACCTCGTCCACGCTCACCACATCCAGGAAGAAGTCCCGAAGGCCCGCCTGCGCCAACAGAGCTTCCACCGCCTCCGCACTGCCGTTTGAAAAAGCGAACAGCCTGAATCCGGCCTCCCTGGTTCGGGCGAGGCCTTCCCTGGCATCCTTGAAGGCAGGCAGGGTCCGGTAGGCATCCAGTAGTTCCTTTCTGTTTTCCGGATTCATGTGAAGGCCGAACTGGGAACAGGTGAGATCCAGCGCCTGGCTGGTGCAAACCGCGAAGGGTTCGTAATGCTGCATCAGCCCGCGGCGGAAAGAATATTCCAGCTGCTTGTCGCGCCAGGCCCGCGAGAAATCACTGGCCCGATGGCCCACATGGGGTTTCAACGCGTCGATGACCCCATGCGTGTCGATCAAGGTCCCGTAGACATCAAAGGCGAGTGTGGTGGCCATGGGACTCCTGTCTGCCTTCCGGAGTATTTGGTGTTGGATGATCGGCATTCAGTGTGACCCGAACCAGAGAATCGCCTCTCTCCAGATCGTTCGGGACCAGCCCTAAACCTCCATCCACAGCCGGTAGCCCACGCCGGGTTCGGTCTGAAGGTACTTGGGTCGGGAGGGCTCTTCCTCGAGCTTGTGGCGGAGCTGGGTCATGTAGACGCGGAGGTAGAGGGGCTGCGCGCCAGCGGCGCCACCCCAGACTTCCTTCAGCAGCTGCCGGTGAGTGACCACCTTTCCGGCGTGGCGGATGAGGGTTGTGAAGAGGCTGTACTCGAGCGGTGTCAGATGGACCTCCTTGCCCTCCACCAGGACCAGCCGCTTGGCCAGATCCACCTGCCACCGACCCAGGGTGAACACGGGATCATCCGCAGTCTCGGGCCCTGAATGACGCAGGGCCACGCGGATGCGGGCCAGCAGCTCGCTGGTCCCGAAGGGCTTGGTGAGGTAGTCGTCGGCCCCGGCATCCAGGGCAGCCACTTTGTCGGTCTCCTGTCCACGGGCGGAGATCACGATGACCGGCGTCCGGCTCCATTCCCGCAGGCGCGTCACGAGATCCAGGCCATCCATATCCGGCAGGCCCAGATCCAGCAGAATCGCCTCGGGCCGGTGCTGGACAGCCAGGGCCAGCCCTTCCTGACCGGTGGCGGCCTCCAGGTAGCGGTAGCCGCTCCCCTCCAGGGCCACCCGGAGGAAGCGGCGCATCTGCGGCTCATCCTCCACCAGCAGGATCACGGGGGCCGGGCTGCTCACACGCCTTCCTTCGGCATCTGCGGCGGCGTGCCCAGGGGCAGGCTGACGAGGAACTGGGCGCCGCCCTGGGGATGGTTGACGGCCTGGATGCTCCCGCCATGGGCGGTGGCGATGCCCTTGCAGATAGCGAGGCCCAGGCCCGCTCCCGGACGGTTGGAGGCGGTCTGGCCCCGGGCGAGCTTCTCGAAGATCCGCTCCTCCTCACCGGATGGGATGCCCGGTCCCTGGTCCGACACGGAGAGGGTGAAGGACTTCCCTGCGGCCCAGGCCTTGATGTCCACGGGCGAGCCGGGCGGGGAGTATTTCAGCGCGTTGTCAAGGAGGTTCAGGA
>CAIXHJ010000540.1 GCA_903919165.1 uncultured Holophagaceae bacterium | reverse complement strand
GAGGCGCTTCTTGCGGCTCGGGAACGCGGTGAGAACGATTTCGGACGCCACGTGCTTCCCCGTCTGCTTCATACGCATCGGATCTTCGCCTACAACTTCGAGGACAACCATGTGCCAGGCGTTCGCGACGATGAAGACCAGTCCTATTGGCGCGATGTGGGGACTCTGGATGCGTATTTCCGCGCCAGCCAAGACGTGTTGGGTCAGGAGCCCCGATTCAACCTGTTCAATCCTTCCTGGCCCATCCGCTCCAGTACCTATCAAGGTCCCACAGCGCGGTTTCTGGAAGGCTCCATTTTCAACAGCATCATAGGTCCGGGGACCTTGATCAAGAGGGCGACCATACGCAATTCCATCCTCCGGCGGGAAGTGCTGCTGGAGGAAGACGTGGAAGTCTCGGACAGCGTCATCATGGACAACAACATCATCCGAAGAGGCGCAAGGCTTAACCGCGTCATCATGGACCGCAACAACATCATCGATCCCGGCGAGCACATCGGCTTCGACCATGAACGAGACCGCCAGCGGTTCCACGTCACCGAATCTGGCATTGTGGTGATCCCCCAGGGGCGGTTCGATGCCAAGAACGCCCGCTATTTCTGATGGCCCTCTTTCAGTGGCGATGAACCCCACTCGGAACGCTGCCCAAGCAGCATCGACTCGTGACCCGCATCCGCTTCGCGGGGGAGGGCACAGGAGGTGCCGAGTTAGCCGGGCCGCCACTGCTTCTCGGCGGCAATTAACTACTGACTTCGACCAAGGTGCAGGCTAGTCCGAACGGTGGACTCGAACCGGCGCGTGGCTGGGCCCGGGGCCGACGGCTCCGACGCCCCACCGGGGCGTCTCCACCTGGCCCCTACCGGCCCGCCACTGCTTCTCGGCAGTCCGAGTCTTTGGCTTGGGTGGATGTACATGCACACCGGAGCCGCTCGGCTCCGGTGTGCTGAGTGGTGGCTGGAGGCAGACTCGAACTGCCGACCTAGGAATTATGAGACCCTCGCTCTAACCACCTGAGCTACCCAGCCATGAAGGAATAGCCTAGCGTAGGCGCGGGTCTCCGTCCAATGTTCAGTGCACATCATCCACCAGAACCACGATGAGACGCTTGGGGCCGTGGACGCCGTAAGCGAGGGTCTGCTCGATGTCAGCGGTCTTGCTCGGGCCGGAGATCAGCAGGGCGTTGGGCGGGAGCTTACGGCCCCAGCCAAGGTCCTTCACGGCGGACCAAAAACTGTCCTGGATGGTGGAGGCCCGCAGCAGCGCGATATGGATGGGAGGCACCAGCGACAGGAGACGGGGCTCGGCCGGACCGGGCGTCAGCAGCAGCCCGCCGGTTTCAGCGACGCCACCCACGGTGCCGGTGAAGCCAGCGTCCACATCGGTGAAGAGTTCCTCCTTGAAGGCTTCCACCGGACGGTCATAGGGCATCAGCTGGGTGCCGCCGGACCCCCAGGCCGCGGCGAGGGCCGAGCCGGCCTCGCTGGTGGGGCCGAAGAGCAGGTTCCGTAACCCTTCGCGTTCACAGAAGGCACGGACGACGGTGGGCCAAGTTCCCGGTGTGGCTTCGAGGAATTCGGCGTGGACGGCTTCCATGCCCTTGCGGAGGCGGGCCATCCGCTCGGTCGCTGGCCACTGGCGGCGTTCGAGCACCGCAGTATCGAGGGCGGGCAGAGGGCCGGTTTCACCAACAGCGCGCAGACGGCCCAGGATGGCGGTGCGGGCATCAGACATGGGGGCCTCCCTCGGCACGCATGCGCTCGCTGAGCGAACGGGGAGCCGGGACAGGCTTGCTGCGAGAGCGGGTCCAGTCCTTGATCAGTGGAGCGCCCGCAGGAAGGGCCTTCCCAAAGCGGGTGGCGAACCACGTCGCGAGGCGGTAGACAGAGGGGCGTTTATGCACCATGGCCCAGAGGCGCCAGGCCCAATCTTCGGAGAAGGTGCGACCGGTGCCCTTCCCAGCGACATTCGAGCCTGCATCCTCGTGGGTTGCCTCCCGGCGCAGGCGCACCAGGATTTCCGGGATGGGGATCTCCACAGGACAGACCTCGGCGCAAGCGCCGCAAAGGCTGGAACCGTGGATCAGGTCGTGGCGGGCGCCGACGCCCTCCATCTGCGGCGTCAGGATCTTGCCGAGGGGTCCGGGATAAACGGCCTCGTAGGCATGGCCGCCCACGCGGGTGTAGACGGGGCAGTGGTTCATGCACGCGCCGCAGCGGATGCAGCGGAGGGTGGCCCTGAGCTGGGGATCAGCGTAGATCCTGGATCGACCGTTGTCGAGGATGACCAGATGGACCTCCTGCGGACCATCCTTCTCGCCTTCGCCCCGGGGTCCGGTGATCAGATTGAAATAGGTGCTCACGGCCTGTCCCGTGGCTGAGCGCGTGAGGATGGCATAGAGCGGCGCCACATCCTCGAGGCGCGCCACGACCTTCTCCAGCCCCATGACGGCGATATGGAGGGGCGGCACATGGGTGCTCATGCGGCCGTTGCCTTCGTTTTCCACCAGGCAGAGCGTCCCAGTCTCGGCCACCGCGAAGTTCACGCCGGAGAGGCCCGCGTCGGCATCGAGGAACTTCTGGCGGAGCACCTTGCGGGCCATGGCCGTGAGCTCGTCCACGTCCTCGGTGTACTTCGCGTCCTTGATCTTCTGGCTGAACTGCCGCGCGATCTGATCCTTGTTCTTGTGGATGGCCGGCATGATGATGTGGCTCGGCGTTTCGCCATCCAGCTGGATGATGTACTCGCCCAGATCGGATTCCAGGGCCTCAATGCCGTGCTTCTCAAGGAAGTCGTTGAGGTGCATCTCCTCGGAGACCATGCTCTTGCCCTTGACCAGGGTCTTGGCGCCCTTCGACTGGAGGAGGCCCAGGATCAATTCATTGGCCTCCATGCAGGTTTCGGCCCAGTGGACCTGGATGCCGTTCCTGGTGCAGTTGGCCTCGAACTGCTCCAGCAGTTCAGGAAGGTTCAGCAGGCTGCGCGACCGGATGGCCGTGCTGAGATCCCGCAGGTCCTGAAGGTCGCGGGGGTCCGGAAATTGCGCCAGGCGCTTGGACATGAGGCCGTCCATGGCCCGGCGGAAGTTCGCCCGGAGCTGAGGATCCAGCAGGGCCTTGGCGGCGGAGTCGCGGAAGTGGATTTCATGCTCAACGGGCACGGGTGCGCTCCCAGAGGAACTCGGCGATGTGCTGGACGCGCAGCGGACTGCGCTTCGCTTCCAAGGTGCCATTCACATTGAGCAGACAACCACCATCGGTGGAAAGCAGCACTGAGGCTCCGGTGGACTCGGCGTCCGACGCCTTGTCGCAGGACATGGCTCCGGAGATCTCGGGCTGACGCACGGAGAAAGTGCCACCAAAGCCGCAGCACTCGTACTCCCGCGCCAGGTACGCCAGCTCCACGTTCGCCAGCTGGCCGATCAGGGCCTGAGGCTCGCCCTTCAGGCCAAGATCCCGGACGGCATGACAGGAACTGTGCCAGGTCACCTTCACCGGGTCGCCCAAATCCCTTAGCTTCACATCCAGCACGTCCACCAGGAACTGGCTCAATTCGTAGACGCGGGCACTGAAGGCACGGACCTGGGCTTCGTCCGGCTGGCCGTGGAACAGCTCGGGGTAGTGGACTTTCATCATGCCCGCGCAGCTTCCAGAGGGGAGGATGACCGGCAGGTCTTTGGGGAAGAGGGCGACCTGGGTGCGGGCCACGGCACGGGCCTCCTCCCAGTAGCCGCAATTGAAGGCGGGTTGGCCACAGCAGGTCTGGCCTTCGGGGAAGATGACCTTGACGCCGGCCTGGCGCAGCAGCTGGATGCCAGCCATGCCGGCATCGGGGAAGAACAGGTCCACCAGACAGGTGGCATAGAAATAGACCTCTTTCACGCCGCACCCTTCCTGAAGGAAGTGTCCCGCCCAGAAGCGGGCTCACCCATGTTGTAACACTTTAGAGCGCGTTTTAGAATTCGCTCGGGCCGCGAGGGGAACGTCAGGCGAAGCTTGGCCTAGGGAATGCCCCGGATCAAGAGGTCACGGATCCTGGACCTGGAACACCCACCTTGACCAGGTCCTACTTGAACCGGTCCGCGAGGCGCTCCACCGTGTGTTCTGCATGGATGGGGGACTCGTCCTTGTCCAGGCCGCCCCGGATCTGCATGACACAGCCCGGGCAGTCCATGACGACCTTGGAAGCGCCCGTGTCCTTGATGTTCTTCAGCTTGCGCTCAAGGATGGGGGCGGAGAGTTCAGGGAGCTTCAGGGAGTAGGACCCGGCCATGCCGCAGCAGGTGTCGCACTCGTACATCTCGGCGAGCTCGTGCCCGGCCTGCTTGAGGAGCTCCCGGGGCTCATCGCTGGCATGCAGGGTCCGCTTCAGGTGGCAGGAATCGTGGTAGGTGATCTTGCCCAGTTCCTCGCTCTCCTTGAAGGTAAGCCGGCCCGCATCCACCAACTGCTTGACCAGGGTGGAGAAGTCGATTGTCTTGGCTGAGAGATTCTTGGCCGCTTCCATGGCGTCGGTGATGCCGAGGCTCTTGAAGGTGTCGATGAAATCATGCTTCAGGGCCACGGTGCAGGTGGGGCAGGCCGAGACCACGTGGCTGACTTCGGTTTCCAGCAGGGCCTTGATGTTGTCCCGCGCGTTCTGGGCCGCCACTTCGTAGGCGCCGTTGTAACGGGCGGGAGCCCCGCAACAGGTCTGATTGTCGGGGAAGAGGACTTCGATGCCAGCCTTGTTCAGGATCTTGACCAGGGATTCGCCCATCTCCGGGTAGCAGAAATCGATGAGGCACCCGGCGTAGAAGGCGATCTTCTCCCCGCCCTTGGGCTGGGAGATTTTCTTGAGGGTATCCCTCAAGGGCACCGGGGCGATGGCGGGCAGGCTCCGGAAATCCGTCATGTCCGCAAGGAACAGGGGGAGGTGCCGGATGAACCGGCCCTGCTTGAAGGGCTTCTGGGTGACGGAGGCCATGCGCAGCATGGAGTGGAAGAGGCGGCGGTTGTTCACAACGCTGAAAATCGCCTTCATGGCCAAGGACTGACCCTTTTCGACCACCAGGCGCCGCCGCAATTCCAGAATGAGCCTCGGGATGTCGATTTTGCCTGGGCAAAGGGGAACACAGCTGCCGCACTGGATGCAGAGTCCCTGGATGTCCTCGGACTTCTTCAGCTCGTCGAACCAGGCAGTGAGGATGGTCCCGATGCCGCCTGTGTAGGTCTTGCCGAACACGTGGCCGCCCACCAGCCGGAAGACGGGACACACATTCAGGCAGGTGGCGCACCGGATGCACTGGAGCGCCTCCTTGAACATGGGGTCCTTGGCCATGTCCGACCGGTGGTTGTCCATGAGGATGATGTGGAGT
>CAIXHJ010000539.1 GCA_903919165.1 uncultured Holophagaceae bacterium | reverse complement strand
GAGTTCGAAGACCAGCACGCCGAAGCTGAAGATGTCGGAACGGTTGTCGACCTTGCCTTCCTTGATCTGCTCAGGGCTGGCATAGCTGGGCGTGCCGAGGAAAGTACCCGTTTGGGTCAGGCCGGCGTCCTCCCGCTTGGCGATGCCGAAATCCATGAGCTTGGGACGGCCATCCTCGCCCACCATCACGTTTCCCGGCTTCACATCCCGGTGGACGATGGCCTTGGCATGGGCGTGATCCAGAGCCTCAGCGAGGCCACCGGCAATGCGGAGCTTTTCTTTCAGAGTCAGGGAGGGACCGTTCTTCATGATCCCGTCCAGCGGCTTTCCCGCTACGAATTCCATGGCCAGGAAAGGGCCGTAGCCCTCCACTTCGCCCACATCGTAGATGGCCACGATCCCAGGGTGGTTCAGCAGGCCCGATACCTCCGCCTCGCGCTGGAACCGTGCGAGGTACTCATGCTGGTCCGCCTCAGTCCTTACGGCTTCCCGCTTCATCAGCTTGATGGCCACCTTGCGCTTGATTCTAGGGTCCTCGGCCAGCACGACACTTCCCATGGCGCCAGAGCCCAGGAGACGCAGCACCTGGTAGCGGCCGATCATTCTCGGAAGGTTGAGGTTGTCGAGGTCGCCCATGTCAGCATCCTACCGAACCCATCGGATTGGAGACGGCAGTTCGTTAGGATTCTCGTGGTTTTTCCAACGAACTGTGTGAGAATCAAGGAGGCCCGTTGACCCGGGCTGTGGGGGGTCTGTTCCGTGATGGAATTCGTCAAAACCGTCGTGCTTGTCACCTACTTCACGCTGCTCACCATCCTGAGCATCTATGGAGCGCACCGACTCTGGATGCTGCTCCTCTACTACCGCCACAAGAACGATATCCCCCTGCCTGAGGGCGACGCCCATTACCTGCCCAAGGTCACGGTTCAGTTGGCCGTGTTCAACGAGATGAACGTCATCGAACGTCTCATGGACTACACGATCAAGATGGACTGGCCCAAGGACAAGCTTGAGATCCAGGTGTTGGACGACTCCACGGATGACACAGTGAAGGTCGCGAGCGCCGTCGTGGACCGCTACAAGGCCCTGGGCTTCGACATCCACTACCTGCACCGGACTGACCGCACCGGCTTCAAGGCCGGCGCGCTGGCCGAAGGCCTCAAGGTCGCCAAGGGCGAGCTGGTGGCCATGTTCGATGCCGACTTCCTGCCCACGGAGGACTTCCTCCGCAAGGCTGTTCCCCACTTCGCGGACGCGAAGGTGGCCTTCGTCCAGGGCTGCTGGGCCCACCTGAACCGTGAGTTCTCGCTGCTGACCCAGGTGCAGGCCATCCTGCTCGACGGTCATTTCGTCTTCGAGCACACGGCCCGCAACCGCTCCAAGGCCTTCTTCAACTTCAGCGGCACAGCCGGCATGTGGCGCGTAGCTGCCATCGCCGACGCCGGAGGCTGGGAGCACGACACCATCACCGAGGACGCCGATCTCTCCTACCGCGCCCAGCTCAAGGGCTGGACGGGGGTATACCTCAAGGATCTGGTCGTTCCCGCCGAACTTCCGGTGGAGGTCAATGCCTTCAAGAGCCAGCAGCACCGTTGGGCCAAGGGCAACGCCCAGGTCATCCGCAAGCTCATGAAGACCATCTGGAAGTCCAACGAAAGCCTCCACACCAAGGTGGAGTGCTGGTTCCACCTGACGGCCAACTGCAACTACATGCTGATGGTCGTCCTCTCCATCATCATGGTGCCCGCCATGATCTTCCGGGCCGGCACTCCCGTGCATGTCCTGCTGCTCACGGATGGCCCCTTCTTCATGTTGAACGCCGTCAGCGTGGGTCTCTACTTTGGCCTCTCGCAGAAGGAACTCACCGACAACACCGGGTGGACGACCCGCTTGAAATACATCCCCGGACTCATGGGTCTGGGCATCGGCCTCGCCCTGAACCAGGCTAAGGCTGTGCTCGAGGGTTTCTTCACCGACGACAAGGAATTCAAGCGCACACCCAAGCTGGGCATGGACGCCAACGGCAAGGCCATCAGCAAGCGCGCATACAAGGTGCCCAAGAGCCTGCTGACCTTCCTGGAACTGGGGTTCGCCATCTACTATTTAGGCGCCCTCCTGGTGGCTATCTGGATCCGAAAATGGGCCTCCGTGCCCTTCCTCTGGCTGTTCTTCAGTGGCTTCTCCTACATGAGTATTCTGTCCTTCGCCGACATGAAGCTGTTCCGTCGCCTGGCCATGGAAGAGCCCGCCGATGATGCCCAGAGCGCCTCGAACTTCGTCCAGTAGGCAGGAGCCCGTCCAG
>CAIXHJ010000538.1 GCA_903919165.1 uncultured Holophagaceae bacterium | reverse complement strand
CGCGGAGATGGGGCCCATGCTCACGTGGTCCTCCTTGCCCGCGCTGGTGGGGATCGTGTCCACGCAGGCGGGATTGGCCAGGCCCTTCATCTCGCTGACCAGGGCTGCGGAGGTGACGTGGGCCATCATGAAGCCCGATTCGAGGCCGCCGTTCTGAGTGAGGAAGGCTGGAAGATCCGAATAGGCAGGATTCACCAGGCGCTCCTGCCGACGCTCGGACATGCTGGCCAGGTCGGCGGCGGCGATGGCGAGCACATCGCAGGCGAAGGCGGGGTATTGGCCGTGGAAGTTGCCGCCAGACCGGGATTCCTGGGTATCGGTGAAGATCATGGGATTGTCCGTGGCGCTGTTGAGTTCCCGCTCCAGGATGGCCCCGGCAAAGGCCAGGGCGTCACGGGTCACGCCGTGCACCTGGGGGATGCAGCGCAGGCTATAGGCGTCTTGCACCCGGTGGCAGTCGCGATGACTCTCCGCGATGGCGCTGGACTCGCCGAGAAGGCTACGCATGCGATCGGCGACCAAAATTTGCCCGGGATGGGCCCTGGTGGCGTGGATGCGGGGATCGAAGGCCCGGCGGCTTCCGCGCAGGGCCTCCAAGCTGAGGCCGGCGATCTCGTCCGCCAGGTTTGCCAGCCGGTTGAACTTCTCCACGGCCAGATTGCCAAGGGAGGTGATGAGTTGGGTGCCGTTGATGAGGGCAAGACCTTCCTTGGCTTGAAGGATCACAGGCGCAAGACCAGCTTCGGCCAGCGCCTGTCCGCCCGGAATGGGTTGGTCGCAAGACCAGGCAAGCCCTTCACCGACAAGCAGGAGCGCCATGTGGGCCAGGGGTGCCAGGTCACCGCTGGCCCCCACGCTCCCCTGGCAGGGAACGATGGGCACGATGTCGCGGTTCAGGCACTCGGTCAGCAGGCGGATGGGCTCCGGTCGGATGCCGCTGTGGGCCTTCAGGAGGCAGTTGATGCGGGCGGCCATGAGGGCCCGGGTCTGGTATTTCGGCAGGGGGTCGCCCACGCCTGCGGAGTGACTGCGGATGAGGTTGAGCTGGAGCAGCTGGAGTTGGTCCGGGGGGATGACGATGGTGGCGAACTGGCCGAATCCCGTGTTGATGCCATAGACGGTGCGGCCCTCGGCCACCATGCGGTCCACCACGGTCCGGTTCTTGGCCACCAGCGCCATGGCGCCCTCATCCAGCGTGACCTCTTCCCCCTGGGCGATGCGCGCCAGCAGCGGTGCGGTGAGGGAACAACCATCAAGGCGGATCATCGAACCTCTTTCGGGGAGATCGTCAGGGCGAGCACCAGGGCCAGGCCCAGGGTCAATCCTGCGACAGTGTAGGTGGACTGCCCACCCCAGCGGGCGAAGGTGAAGGTTCCCACCGCGGGGCCGATGATGCGTCCCACACCGGTCATGGCGTTGATCACGCCAAAGAGACTCCCCTGGTCCTCGGGGGGGGTCAATTGGCTGGCCAGCGCCGTGCCGGCGGTACTGCCCATGCCGCTACCCCAGGAGAGCGGGATCAAGAGGAGGAGGAAGGGCCACATCCAGGGCGCCTTCGGTAGCAGCGGCAGGGACAGGGCCATGAGCACGAGGCCGGTGATGAGGGCCACGCGCTCTGGAATGCGTCTGGCGACCACGCGCACCAACCCCCCCTGGTAGATCACCAGCAGCACGCCGATGCCCGCGAAGAGGAAGCCCACCTCACGCTGGTGGAAGTGGAAGTTCTCGTGGACCAGCAAAGCGAAGGTGCCTTCCATCATGGCGAAGCCCGCCATGGAGAGCAGGGAAACGCCCAGGATCTGGGGCATGCCGGTCCGCTTCATGGCCTTGAGCAGAGCGTGGCCCCGGCTTTCGTGGGAACGGGCCCGGGCCCGCACCTCGTCTGTGAGTGTCTCGGGGAGCCAGAACAGGACCATCATCGAGGCAAGGAGGGACAGGGCCGCCGCCACGAAAAAGGGCAGGTGCCAACCCCGGGTCGCCAGCAGGTGGTGGCCGAAGTCGCTGCCGCTGAGGACGCCCGCCATAGCCGGGCCCAGCACGAAGCCCAGACCGAAGGCGGCGCCGATCATGCCCATGGCCTTGGAGCGTTCCTCCGGTTCCGAACTGTCCGCCATGGCCGCCTGCGCCACGGAAATGTTGCCGCCGGTGATGCCATCCAAGATCCGGGCGGCGAGCATCCACTCGAAGCGGCTGGTGAGCGCGAGCATCAGGTACCCGAGGGCCGAACCCACGAGGCTGATCCAGAGCACCGGCTTCCGTCCCACCATGTCCGACACTCGACCGAGGATGGGTGAGGCGATGAACTGCATGAGGCTGAAGCTGAGGAAAACCACCCCGGCCCAGAAGGCCCCAGGCGTGGTTCCGGCCCCGCTGAGTCCGAGGAAATGGTTGATGCCCTCCATCCATTTGCTCGGATGGTCGGCAATGGCCTGCGCATAGAGGGGAAGGATGGGGATGACGATGCCGAAACCCAGGAGGTCGACGAAGACCGTGAGGAAGATGGCCGTCCGGGCTCGTTTGGAAGACTGCATGAGGCTCTCCAGCCTCCCAGTGTAGCCTTAGAGTTCATCACAAAACCCCACCTCGCCGCCCCTCGCCCGAAGGGATGAAGCCGGCCGGGCGCCCCGCGGCGTCAGATCCCTTGAACAATGAACCACCATGCCCTTTGGGCCCTTACTTGCGGCGCATCCCGGCTGGATTCATCGCGGCCTCGTCGAGTCCTGATGTGAGCTCTAAGCGGCGCTCAGCCTCCCAGGACCCGCTGGAGTAGTTGTCGGAGTTCTTTGACCTGATAGGGCTTCTGTATGAATCCTGCAGGACCCTCTCCTGACAGCGTCTGGAGGGAGTCCCGTTCGGTGAAGCCGCTGCTCAGGACCACGGGAACGGAAGAATCCAGGTCATGCATGGCCTGGAAGGCCTCCCGGCCATCCATGCGGGGCATGGTGAGGTCCATGAGGACCAGGTCTGGCCGCGGCACGGATTCTTTGAATCGTTCCAAGGCCTCCAGCCCGTCCCCGGCCGTAAGGACTTCCAGTCCAAAGGCTCTGAGGGCGGACCCGATGGTCTGGAGGATGAGTTCCTCATCGTCGACCAGGAGAACCCGGCCCCTAAGCGGGTGTGAAGTGGCCTCCTCGATGGCTGGGGCCGTGGTGATGGGGCGTTCACTGGATGCGGGAAAACAGAGGCGGAAAGTACTGCCCCGATCCAATCCACTCTTAATCCACAATCCGGCCTTGTGGCCACGGAGGATTCCGAGCATGGCGGATAGACCGAGGCCGCGTCCGGTCGCCTTGGTGGTGAAGAAGGGATCAAAGATCCGCGCCATGACGTCAGGCGACATGCCCACCCCGGTATCCGTGACCTCCAGAATGACGTATCGCCCCGGCTCCAGGACTTCCCCAAGGCGGGCGGATTGGAGTTCCCGTTCATCAAGACCGGCCTCCGAGGTGGCAAGGTGGATGACACCTTCGCGATCCCCGATGGCGTCGGAAGCGTTGGTCACCAGGTTCATGACCACCTGCTGGATCTGCGCGGCGTCCGCCTGGATCGCCGGCAAGCCGGGCTCCAGGTCGAACCTCAAGAGGACATTCTTAGAGATGGACACTTCGAGAAGGTGGGCGACGTCTCGCACGGCTTCATTAAGATCCTGGGGTTTCACGAGGAAGTGCCCTCGGCCCGAATAGGCGAGCATCTGCCTGGTGAGTTCCGTGGCCCGCAGGACAGTGGCCTCCATCTTGGCGAGGTATGGCTGGGCCCGGGCGTCCTCGGGCAGGTGCATCTGGGCGAGATTCAGGTTGCCCAGCACCGCCGTGAGCAGGTTGTTGAAATCGTGGGCAATGCCGCCGGCCAGGATTCCCAGGCTTTCCAGCTTCTGGGATTGCCTCAGGGCCTCCTCCATCTGCTGGTGCTCGGTCACGTCCACGGCGATGCCGATGACGCTATCCAGGCGACCGTTCTTGTCGAAGACCGGGGTCATGAAGCTATCGAAGAGGCGGCCAGCCGCGTGGGTGATCTGGCGGGAGGACTCCCCGCTCAGGGCCCGTTGCAATTGGTCGATGGTCTCGGGGTCATCGCGGTAGACTTCCAGGGCGTTCAGCCCTACCACCGCCCCTGGGATCAGCCCCAGACTCGACAGGCCCAGGCCTTCCGAGAGGAGGAATTGCCCCCGGGGGTCCAACTGGTAGATGATGGCCTGGGAGTTGGCCAGGACGGTTCTCAGGCGCTGTTCTGCGGTACGCAGGGCCGCTTCGGTGGTCTTCCACGCTGTGATCTCCCGCGTGATGGAAAGCAAGCAGGGGATCCCGTTCACATCGATCACCTTGCCGGACATCATCCCCGTGAGAAGGCTGCCGTCCTTCCTGAGGAATGGGAACTCTAGCCCCGTGAACTCGCCTTGGTTCCGGATGAGCCCGACCGTCAGTTGGTGGTCCTGGGGGTTCGCCCAGAGGTTCAGTTCTATCACGGTCCGGCCAATGGCTTCTTCCCTGGTCCAGCCGCTGATCTTCTCGAAGCCTTGGCTCACGTCGAGGAATGTCCCGTCATCGAGGCGGGTGATGTTGATGGCATCTGGGCTGGCGTGGAATGCGCGGGAAAACTTGTCCTCGCTGAGGCGAAGGGCGGACTCTCCGGCCTTCCGTTCAATGGCCATGGCAATCTGCGCCGAGACGAAGGAGAGGATCTGAAGATCCTCGGGCTTGTACAGGTGACCCCCTTCGTAACTCTGGATGACCAGGGCGCCATAGACCCGTCGATCATTCCGCAGGGGAACACCCAGCCAGGCCAGGCCATCTGAGCCTATCAACTGGGCCTCCCCAGCTTCAAAGAGGGCGGTCGACCGATCATCATCGATGAACTGGGGTTGGCCGGTCCTTATGACGTACTCCGTCAAGCCTCGACCAAAGGGCCGGGGAGATGGGGCCTCGTCCACCTGATCGATCCAGTAGGGAAAGCTGATGGTGTTGTCTTCCAGATCATGCAGGGCGATGTAGCAATTCTCCGCCGGCATCAAGGAGCGGAGGATGTCATGGACGGACCTGTACAGGGTCTGCAGGTCCACCGTAGCCAAGGCCGCCTCAGAGATCCGATAGGCGGCGTCCCGGATCTGCTCGGCCCGCTTCCGCCCAGAGATATCCTGGGCAATGGCAATAACCGCCTTCTGCCCCAGATAGGTTCCGGGGTAGAGGCGGACATCTTTGGGGAAGACGGCACCGTCGGCCTTGAGGCCCCAGAATTCGAACTGCTGGGGCTCCCCCTGGATGGCCTTGTTGAAGACCTGGGCCACCGCGTCCAGATTGTTGCGTCCGGGGGCAGAGAGGATTTCCGGCGTTTTTCCGATGAAGAAGTCCCGCGGGTGGCCGTACATCCTCATGGCGCCTTCGTTGACGTCCAGGAAATGTCCTTCGGCATCCTGGATGTAGATGGCTTCCGAAATAGCGTCAAGAATTCCCTTGGTCCCATCCAGATGTGCCTGGAGGCCTTCGGCTCGCCGCTCAGATGCGTCAAGTGCCTCCCGGAGGTTCTTTTGCGGCTGGTCCATCATGCCCTCCACATCGGCCAAGCAAGGACGGAACCATAGTCTCGTACTGGATTATGCCCACCGGAATCGCCGGAGAGCCAGGATGAAGGCCGCCAGTGCCCAGGCCCCGACGATCACCAGACCCAAGCCGTGGCCCGCAAGACCGGCACCGTCATTGAACACGGCCCTGAGGGCCCGGAGAAAGGGCGCGAGGGGCATGATGGCCACCGTGTGCTGAAGCCAGGCAGGAGCCGCGTCCAAGGTGAAGTAGACACCGCTGAGGAGCATCAGGGGAAAGAACACCAGGTTGGAAAGGGCGGCGTAGCCTTCGGAGGTTTCCGCGAATCCACTCAGGGCGAAACCGAAGGCCATGAAACAGCCCGTGCCCAGGGTCATGATGAGCAGCAGGTCGAGAAAGGACCCCTGGTTCTGGATGCCGAAGACCAGGCTCCCCACCAGGAGCAGGATGGCGGCCTGGGCCACGGTCACCGTGAGCCGATGCAGCACCTGTCCCAGAAGGAAGATCCACTTCGGCAGTGGTGTCACGGCCAGACGGCGGAATTTCCCCTTCTCCCGGTAGGACACATTCACCATGCCCACGCTGAAGAGGCCCATGCTGACGAGGTTCAGGCCCAGCAGTCCCGGCAACAGGAAGGACGCATAGTTGGTGGAGCGCTTGTGGCCGGGGCTTTCCACCTGGACCGGGATCCGCTGCGGTTCGGGGGCGCCACTCAGGCGGGCCTGGGCGACCAGCCAGGCCTGATTCACCAATCCGGCAGTGGCTCCGGCCTGGGCCATGAGGTAGCTGTTCAAGCGCAGACGATAACCCGCGCCATCCGCTTCGAGTTGGGCTGCCGTCTCCCCCCGGGACCAGCGCGCCTCGGCTTCGGGTTTCGGGAGGGATTGGACCTTGAGATGGAGCTCCGACAGGGCCTGATCGAAGGCCGCATCTTGAGTAGATGAGACGGGGGACTGCACCCTCACGACGGAGAGCTTGGGACTTCCACCGTCCCGGAAAATCGTCCCGAATCCCAGGAGCAGGAGCACCGGAAAGGCCATGGTCCAGAACATGGCCACCCGGTCGCGGCCATAGAGCCGCCATTCCATCGCGAACTGCCTCCAGAGCAGCATGGTCACTCCCTCAGGCTCCGGCCTGTTCGCATCAGGAACACATCCTCCAGCGTGGCGCGACGGATGTGGACCTGCTGGAAGGGTATGGTGGCGGCTTCAGCGGCCTCCAGCAGCCGGGGCAACAGGGCCTTGGGATCGGGCGTGCGGATCTCCCAGAGGTCGGTGCGGGGTTCCACGGCCTCACCCAGGCGTGCAGCAAAAGCCGAAGGATCTGGTGCCGAGCCCTCAAAGGTCAACTCCACCACGCTGGGCATGGCCAGATCTGAAATGAGCGAGGCCGGCGTACCGGTGGCGATGACCTTCCCGCGGTCCATGATGGCCAACCGATCGCAGAGGGCCTCGGCCTCGTCCATGTAGTGCGTGGTCAGCACCACGGTCCGCCCTTCACCTTTCATGCGGCGCACCACATCCCAGAGGCTGCGGCGGGCCTGGGGATCGAGCCCGGTGGTGGGTTCGTCGAGGAAGACCATCTCGGGATCGTTCACCAAGGCCAGGGCCAGGGCCAGCCGCTGCTGCTGTCCGCCGCTGAGAGTGATGTGGTAGGCGTCCGCTTTCTCCTCGAGCTGAACGAGTTCCAGCAGCTCCTGGGTGCCACGGCATTTCGGATAATAGCTGCCGTAGAGATCCAGGGCCTCCCGGGGGGTGATCTTGTTGAAGAGGCTGGTGCTCTGCAACTGGACGCCGATGCGGGACCGGATCTCCTTTCCCTGGTGCGCCCAGGTCAGGCCAAGGATCTCGATCTCACCGGAATCAGCCACGGTCAGGCCCTCGATGATCTCCAGCGTGGTGGTCTTGCCCGCGCCGTTGGGACCCAGCAGACCGAAGACTTCGCCCCGGGCCACCTCCAGATCCACACCGTCCACGGCGACAACCTTGGGGAAGGCCTTTTTCAGGCCGCGGATGCGGAGGGCGGGGCCGGACATGAACACCTCAGACCTCACAGATACCATGGGGGAAGGCTGTGCGGACAGCGTCAGACCTTCCAGATACCCCAGGATGGATGGGAGTTCCGCAGGGTCATTGCCGACGCATCCCGAGCACCTGCGCTGCGGAATCTCGCCGCCCAGCAGCTGCCAGAGCCGCAGAGCAGGGGTTCGCCGCCGGTGTCGCACAGAGCATCGCGCACTTCAGCCAAGTGCGGGCACACCCTCAGTGCCGCGCCAGTCAGATCGTTGCGCCAGGGTGGAATGGCACCTGCAGGCTGGGAAGCCAGAGCCTCTGGAGAGGGATACCCTAGGTCCTGCAGGGCCCGGTACACACTGGGCGTACTCACGTGCAGGCCGGCGTGCACGAAGAGGATGGGCTCCAGGGGCACGGGGCGGAGGGGGAAGACCCGATCACCGCGGCCCAGTCCAAGCACGGTTCCGCCGAGCAGGAATAACGGCACATCACTGCCCAGGCGCGCGGCCAATCCGAACAGGACGCTGTCCTCGAGACCCAGCTCGAAAAGGTCATTGCCCAGTCTCAGGGCCGCCGCCGCGTCGCTGCTGCCGCCACCGAGCCCCGCGCCGTGGGGGATGCGCTTCTGCAGCCGGAGGGTGGCGGGCAGAGGGCGTCTGGCTGCCTCTTCGAGCAGGCGCCAGGCCTTGATCACCAGATTGGTTTCGTCTGTCGCCAGGCCTTCAACCATGGGGCCGGTGATGGCGAGGGACAATCCCCCTGCGGGTTCACCCTCCAGCGTGTCCGTCAGATCCGGCACGCCTTCGAGTACGGTGGTGACCAGTTCCAGCTCATGGAAACCATCGGCCCGCCGTCCTAATACGGCTAGAAAGCGGTTGAGCTTGGCTGGGCATGGCACCGTCGGCATCGAACCTCCGGGGCCCAGCTTAGCTCAGACGCCGAGACCGGGCTTTGCCCGGTGGAGGCGTGGGGGTTCCGGGGGGACATCGCGAGCAGAGCGAGCAGGCGGTCCCCCCGGATAGCATCAGAGCAGGTAGGTCTTGCCGTACATGAGGTAGCGGTCCACGCTGCGGGCGGTGTTTCGCCCTTCGTGGATGGCCCAAACCACCAGCGACTGACCGCGGACCATGTCCCCCGCGGCGAAGACGCCAGGGACGCTGGTCATGCGCTGGCCGTCAGCCACCACATTGCCGCGGCCATCCAGCTTGAGACCCAGCTCGGTGATGGGACCCTTCCGTTCAGGCCCAAGGAAACCCAGGGCGAGAAGTACCAGGTCTGCGGGAATCAACCGCTCGCTGCCGGGAATCTCCTCGTGCTGCATCCGTCCCTCAGAACTGCGGGACCACTTCAGGCTGACGGTGTGGACTTCCTTCACGGAGCCGGCTTCCCCGGTGAATCGCTGGGTCTGGGTGCCATAGATGCGGGGGTCGGCACCCTGCAGGGCTGCGGCCTCCTCCTGGCCATAGTCCATGGAACTCACCTTGGGCCACTGGGGCCAGGGGTTGTCCGGCGCCCGCCGTTCCGGAGGCTGGGGCAGGATCTCCAGCTGGGTGACCGAGCGGGCCCCATGTCTCAGGGCGGTGCCCACGCAGTCCGTCCCGGTGTCACCGCCGCCGATGACCACCACATTCTTCCCCTTGGCGGAGATGTAGGCGCCATCCGCGTGAGCGCTGTCCAGGAGGCTCTTGGTGTTCAGGGTGAGGAAGTCCATGGCTTGGTGGACGCCCTGGAGTTGGCGGCCTTCCACGTCCAGATCCCGGGGCTGGGTGGATCCGCAACAGAAGACCGTGGCATGGTAATCCTGCAGCAGGCTTTCGGTGGAGATGTCCCTGCCGATCTCCACACCGGTGACGAAGCGGACGCCGTTCCGCGCCATGAGCCCCACCCGGCGATCCACCAGGCGTTTGTCCAGCTTCATGTTGGGGATGCCGTACATCAGCAACCCACCCAGCCGGTCCGCGCGCTCGAACACCGTGACCGTGTGGCCGGCGCGATTGAGCTGGGCGGCGCAGGCCAGGCCAGCAGGGCCTGAGCCCACGATGGCCACGGTCTTTCCGGTGAGAATCTGGGGGATTTCCGGCCCGATCCAGCCCTCTTCAAAGGCCTTGTCGATGATGGAGACCTCGATGGCCTTTATGGTGACCGGATCGCCCCCGAGGCCCACGGTGCAGGAACCCTCACAGGGAGCGGGACAGACCCGGCCCGTGAACTCGGGGAAGTTGTTGGTGCGCAGCAGGCGGCGGAGGGCCCGCTGCCACTGGCCCCGGTAGACCAGATCGTTCCAGTCGGGGATGAGGTTGTTCAGCGGACAACCTGAGGCCATGCCGCCCATGAGCTTGCCCGTATGGCAGTATGGCGTGCCACAGTCCATGCAGCGGGCACCCTGGCGCATGAGCACTTCATCGGGGACCCGTGGATGGGATTCGTTCCAGTCCTTTACCCGCTCGAGGGGCGGCCGGTCCTGGGGCAGTTCACGCATGTATTCGATGAATCCGGTGCTTTTGCCCATGTCAGTTCCTAATTGCCATCTGCGCGGGCGAGGCTCCGCGCGTTCTCTTCGAAGGCCGCGAGCACGGCCTCGTCCTCTGGAAGACCCTTCTCCCTCATCCGGGCCTGGCTTTCGAGAACCCGCTTATAGTCATGGGGCATGACCCGGACAAAGCGCGGGAGCCAGGTGTCCCAGTCCCGGAGGATCGAGGCGGCCCTCCGGCTGTGCGTGGCGGCGGCATGACGGGTGATGAGGTCCCTCAGGTGTTCCGCCTCCTGGGGATCCTCCACGGGACCCATGCCCACCAGATCCCGGTTGGACCGTGCGGGGAAATCACCAGTTTCGTCCAGCACCCAGGCGATTCCGCCTGACATGCCGGCCCCGAAGTTGCGGCCGGCCCTGCCGAGGATCACGACCTCGCCGCCGGTCATGTACTCGCAACCGTGGTCTCCGATGCCTTCCACGACGGCGGTGGCGCCGGAATTGCGGACACAGAACCGCTCGCCCGCCAGCCCGCGAATGAACGTTTCACCAGCGGTGGCGCCGTAGCAGGCCACGTTGCCGATGACGACATTCTCCTCGGGCACGAAGGTGGCGGTGCCGGGAGGGAAGACTATGATGCGTCCACCGGAAAGGCCCTTACCCAGATAGTCGTTGGCATCTCCCTCCAGGGACAGGGTGAGGCCCTTGGGGATGAACGCGCCGAAGCTCTGACCCGCGGAACCCTGGAAGCGAAGACGGATGGTGTCCTCCGGTAGGCCCTCGGCGCCCCATCGGCGGGTGATCTCGCTGCCCAGCATGGTTCCCACGGTCCGGTTGACGTTGGAGATGGGCAAGGTGGCCGAGACCGGTGTGCGGGCCTCGATGGCTGGTTTACAGAGCGGGATGAGCGTGGTGGCGTCGAGGGCCTTCTCCAATCCGTGCTCCTGGCTCACGCGGAAGGTCCGCTTGACGTCCTTGGACACGGTGGGCTTCCAGAGCAGCCGCGAAAAATCGAGAGTCCTGGCCTTCCAATGGTCGATGCCGCGGCGCATCTCCAGGTGCTCGCTGCGGCCCACCATCTTGTAGAACTGGCGGTAGCCCATCTGGGCCATCAATTCCCGGACCTCCATGGCGATGAACCGCATGAAATTCACCACATGCTGCGGATCCCCGTTGAAGCGCTTCCGCAGTTCCGGGTCCTGGGTGGCCACGCCCACGGGACAGGTGTTCTTGTGACAGGCCCGCATCATCACGCAGCCCAGGGCCAGGAGCGGGGCAGTGGCAAAGCCGAATTCCTCGGCTCCGAGCAGGGCGGCCACCACCACGTCGCGGCCGGACTTCAGCTGACCGTCGGTCTCCAGTACCACGCGGCTGCGCAGGTTGTTCATCACCAGGACCTGCTGCGCTTCTGCGAGGCCGAGTTCCCAGGGGGCGCCGGTGTGGCGGATGCTGGTGAGGGGAGCGGCGCCGGTCCCGCCATCGAAGCCGCTGATGAGGATGACGTCCGCATGGGCCTTGGCGACCCCAGCGGCGATGGTCCCCACGCCGCTCTCCGAGACGAGCTTCACGCTGATCCGCGCCCCCGGGTTGGCGTTCTTCAGGTCGTGGATGAGCTGGGCCAGGTCCTCGATGGAGTAGATGTCGTGATGGGGCGGGGGAGAGATGAGGCCCACACCGGGGGTCGCGTGGCGAACCTTGGCGATCCAGGGATAGACCTTGGGACCGGGCAGCTGGCCTCCTTCGCCCGGTTTGGCCCCCTGGGCTATCTTGATCTGGATCTCCCGGGCCTCGACCAGGTACTGGCTGGTGACGCCAAAGCGCCCGGAGGCCACCTGCTTGATGGCGCTGCTCCGGGAGTCGCCGTTGGGAAGGGGAGCGTAGCGGGCCGGATCCTCACCGCCCTCGCCGGTGTTGCTCTTGGCTCCGATGCGGTTCATGGCAATGGCCAGGGCCTCGTG
>CAIXHJ010000537.1 GCA_903919165.1 uncultured Holophagaceae bacterium | reverse complement strand
GTGCGAGCCTCTTCAGCGTCTTCTTCTCGGTATTCGCTTCGCTCATACACGAGACCTCACGCTTTCATCGCCATTGCAGGATCAACCAATCATGCGACGCTCTTGTGCGAGCCTCTTCAGCGTCTTCTTACGGGCGGCGAGCATTTTCCGCTTGCGCTTGGCGCTGGGCTTCTCGTAGTGCTGGCGCTTTTTCAGCTCGCTGAGGATGCCCGACTTTTCGCACTTCCGCTTGAAGCGGCGAAGGGCGAACTCGAAGGTTTCGTCTTCTTTGACCTTGACCAAAGGCATGTGGATGCACCTCCTTTCCCGTGAATTTAGTCCGGGCTGCGGGGCAGTGCCGGACCGAAAGAGAAGTCTACCGCGGCACCAGGAAGATAGCGAGGTGGAATCCCTCCCGTTACTCTGGTTGTTCCCCCACCGCCGGAGCCCCATGTCCCGCCCCCTGCTGTTGATTGTGGACGGCGAGTCCATCAGGACTCCCGGTCTGGATTCGGCCCTGGAGGCGGATGAATGGGGGGTCCGCTGGATCCGCTCGAGGGAGGCCCAGTCCTTCCTGGACACGGCCTTGCTCCCGGATCTGCTGCTGCTCGACCCCTCCGTGGCCGGCGGGGCGGGGTACGCGGTGGCCCTGGCGCTCCGAGAACGGAAGCCCCAGTTGCCGGTGATTGCGCTGGCTGACGGGCCATTTCCTCATTCGGTCTTGTCGGAGCCCGCGGTGGATGTCCAGGTCCACCTGGATCGCGCCCAGGGAGCGGAGACCCTTGCGGCCTGGCTGCTTCGTTTCCACCCTGGAGGCTCCAAACTCACGAGTGGCGACATCTTCGGCGATCTGCTGGAGGAACTCGAGCGGTCCCCGGCAGCCCGGGTCCCTGATTCCACCGCTGGGTCCACGCAAGCCAAGGTCGCGGTGGCGCCTCCTGCTCCCGTTGAGCTGCTGAGCACGGCTGACATTTTCGGTCCGGTGGTCGAGGAGGTGGAGGCCCTTTCGGCGCCAACGCCAGAGCCGGACAATGTCTCTACCCCTCCAGCGATCCTGGGCCAGCCGACGGGAACGGCGCCGATGGTTGCCGAACCCCTGGGTCCCTCCGATTTCACCCTCAGCGGCATTTCGGGTGTGGACGATCCCTTCGATTTGGCGGCACCCATCGTCCAACCGGTTCCTGAGAGTGCACCACTTCCCTTGATGCGGCCCGATGCCCATGCCAACCCAGAACCCCTCGAGGAGTACGGGAACTACATCCTGCTGGAGAAGATCGCCGTGGGCGGCATGGCGGAACTTTTCAAGGCCCAGCAGCGGGGTGTGCAGGGCTTCCAGAAGATCGTGGCCATCAAACGCATCCTGCCGCACCTCAGCGACAACGAGGAGTTCGTCACGATGTTCATCGATGAGGCCAAGCTGGCCGCCCAGCTGACCCATCCGAACATCGTGCAGATCTTCGATCTCGGGAAGTCCGGCAGATCCTACTACATCGCCATGGAATACGTGAATGGTCGCGATCTCCGCACACTGCTGAAAAAAGTGAGAGAGTACGGCACGCCTTTCCCGGAACAGGTAGCAGCCTTCGTGGTGATGAAGGTGGCCGCGGCGCTTGATTATGCCCACCGCAAGCGGGGCTTCGATGACCGGGAGCTCAAGCTCGTCCATCGGGATGTCAGCCCCCAGAACGTGATCCTTTCCACGGAAGGCGCCGTGAAGCTGGTGGATTTCGGCATCGCCAAGGCTGCCAGCAAGGCCAGCACCACGATGGCCGGGGCGCTGAAGGGCAAGCTGCTCTACATGAGTCCCGAGCAGGCCACGGGTCAGCCCCTCGACAACCGCTCTGACCTCTATTCCCTGGGGCTCGTCCTGTTCGAACTGCTTACGGGAGTGCGCTGCTTCCTGTCCGATTCGGAAGTGGGCGTGCTGGAGAAGGTCCGTCATGGCCGCATCTCCGACCTGACGACCCTGAACCCGAATGTATCCCGCGAAATGGTTGCCATCGTGAACAGGGCCCTGCAGAAGAGTGTGGACCACCGCTATCCCTCGGCGCGATTCATGGAGCGGGATCTGCGGGAGTACCTCCAGCGCCAGGGAGCCCACATCACGGAGCATGATGTGGCCGAGTACACGAACACCCTGCTCAGGGGCTCCAAGGAGAGCCTGGAGACCCTGGTCACCCAGAGATTCCCGAAGCCAGCCAGCGCCATCAGCGGTACCCACCGGGTGGTCGGTGAATCCAAGGGGACCACCGCCGCCTCTCCCCCAGGATCCATCTGGCATCTAGAAACGCCCATGAAGCCACCTGCGGCCCAGGTGCTGGCGGAGGTCGAGCCTTCCCGCCCCCGCTGGCTGCTTCCGGTGATCCTGGTTCTGGCTGTGATCCTGGTCATCATGCTCATCGTGGTCGGCTGGTCCTGAAGCGGGCTAAACTCGACGTTCCCAATTTGATTTCCTATTCCTCGGAGCCCCCCATGGATTTGAGCCTGGACCAGAGAACCTTCTACGAAACCACTCGGGAGCGCTGCCGCTCCGAGGTGTCGCAGATCAACAACACCATCGCTTCCGAGGTCCAGCGGGTGAAGGAGTTGCTCACCAGCCTGAGCATCCGCAAGACCGCTGTGCTTCAGATGTACGGCGCTGCCTGCGAGGTGCTTGGTGAACCGAACGACCTCGCAGAAGAAGCCATCGAAATAGAGTTCTAGCCCAGGATTGGTGACTGCTATTCCACCCGCATCAGCGGCGCCGCGCACCGTTGGCAGTTGGTTTGATGAGGGGGATTCTTTTTCCCGCAGTGGCTGCAGATCCGGGTTCTGGCCTGCCTCCGCCGCCAGCTGCGCAGGTAGAGGATTCCGAGGAGTACGATGAGCAGGACGCCCTTCTGCCAGGGTTGGAGAAAGAGGCCTGTGGGGCTTTCTGCCCTGGGTTTTCCAGGCTGTTCTTCAAGGCTGAGGGTGGTCTGGCTCATTCGACAGAATCTTCCTCGATGGGGGGCGGTTCTGGATCAGAGATCAGGGCGCCGCCCCCGAAGAGGCCATCCTCGGGAAGGGACGGTTCCAGGGCGGCTAGGGCCTCGGCCTCCAGGCGGCCCTCGCCAAAGTCCTCGAGCCGTGGGAGATCATGCAGACTCTTCAGGCCGAAGTGCAGCAGGAAAGCTTGGGTGGTGGCGTACATCATGGGCCGACCCACGACGTGTTTGCGGCCCGCGGGTGTGATGAGCTGGCGCTCCATGAGGCTCTTCACCTGGTTGGCACTGCTGGTGACGCCTCGGATGGCATTCAGCTCGGTGATGGTGACGGGCTGGCGGTAGGCGACGATGGCCAGCGCCTCGATCTGCGCCGGCGTCAGCTTGCCACTGCGCGTGGTGGTCACCAGGCGCGAGACCATCTCCTTGTAGACGGGACTGGTGGCCATGCGCCAGCCCCCGCCCACTTCCAGCAGGCGCAGGCCGGAAGCACCCTGAAGCCGTTCCTGCAGCTTATCGATGCCCTGCTGGAGAGCGCCATCGCCCAGGCCCGTCAGCTCGCGGAGCCGCGCCAGATCAAGCACTTCGCCCGCCGCCGTGAAGAGTGCTTCCAGGGCGCCCGGCAGGTCGCCGCCCTCATCCCAGAGGGGATCCTGATGGAAAAGGCCGAGATCGCTCACCGGTAGGCCCCCAGCCGCTGTCCCATCTTCACGTCGCCTCCTGATCTTACCGCTGACCAGTCTGCGGCCTTCGGCCCGCCGATCAGCAGCACCACGGTCGAACCGAACTCGAAAGTGCCAAGGTCGTCGCCGGCGGCACAGGACAGCAGATCCACGATCATGCCCCCATCCCTGGGCAGCATACGCCCACCCAGCCAGCGGGCAGCGATCACCACGCCGCCCACGTGGGTCGCGCCTACCAGAATGGCGGCCACTTCCAGCCCTTCACAGGGGCCGGTGCCCAGGGCGGTCCAGCTGGCCCGACGGTTCCGTTCATAGAGGCGCGGGACATGGTTGGTGCTCGCGTCGTTCACAGGCCACAGTTCGCCCTCGACGTGGCTCACGGCGCTGACCTGGCCCTGCAAGGGCACGTGGATGCGGTGGTAATCCTTGGGCGAGAGGTAGAGGGTGAGGAAGTGCCCGCCCTCGAAGCGCGCTGTGGCGGGATCGTGCTTGAGGAGTTCGGAGATACGGTAGGGCAGGCCCTTGGCCTGGATGGCGGTGCCGAATTCGATGCGGCCGCTCGCGATGATGCGTCCATCCACTGGACTGTTCACGAAGCCCGGAACCACTGCTTCCTGGGGCCGGAGGCCGGGCTTCAGGCGCCGGGTGAAGAGGGCCTGGAGGCTGGGGTAGTCCGCGAGGGACAGCTCCGCCTCAGCCAGATTGATGCCGTAGTGGCCTGCGAAGCGGCTCAGCAAGGGCGCGCGCCAGGAAGCTGGCAGCGAGCAGGTGGCAGCCCACCCCACGACCCGGGATCCCAGCTTCTTCGGGTAGAGCCCGAGGACCCTCAGCGAAAAGGGACCCGGCGTCCAGAGCAGCACGTAAGCCACCCAGAGCAGGACAAACACAAGCGCGAGGCGCGCGGGCTGGAGCCAGGACCAATGCATTCAATCAGGATACCTTGCTCCGTCGCGCATGAACCCCCTGCGTGCTAACCTCTCGATCAACTTCAAAGCCTCACCGGAAATCGGAAGGAGTTAGACATGAAACTCGGCATCCACACTTCCATGTTGGCACTGGGGATCATCCTTCATGCTCAGACCGCAGTGAAAATCGGGGTCATCAACTGCGCCACGGGTACCCAAGCGCCCATAGGCGAGTACATGAGCAACGGCTACAAGCTGGCCCTGGAGGATCTCCAGAAGAAGGGGATCAAGGTGGAGCTGGTGGTGGAGGACGATACGGGCAAGCCCCAGGTGTCCATGTCCGCCATGGAGAAACTCGTCACCCGCGACCAGGTTTCAGGTGTGGTGGGTCCCTACAGTTCGGCCTGCGCGAACGCTGTGTCCAAGCTGGCCGAGAAGTACAAGGTGCCCCTCTTGGTGCCCGTGGCTTCCAAGGAGGACATCACCCGTCAGAACCAGAAATTCGTCTTCCGCCTGAGTGCCACCACCGAGGACTATGCCTCCATCCTGATCTCGATGGCCCAGAAGCTCGGCAAGCCCAATACCATGGCCATCCTGAATGAGAACACGGATTTCGGAACCTCTGGGGCGAAGTCGGCAAGGGCCTACGCCACCCAGGTGGGGATCCAGGTGGTGATGGAGGAGGCCTATGCTTCTGGTTCTCCGGATTACCGTTCTACCCTCGCCAAGATCAAGGGCGTGAAGCCGGACCTCGTATTCATGGTGTCCTACGTGGCCGACGGTATCCTGCTCATGCGGCAGGCGCGGGAAGTGGGCTTGGCCCCCCAGGCTTTCCTTGGCGCAGGCGCGGGGTTTGCATCCTCCGAATTCGCCCGTGAACAGGCCATCTCCAACAACGTGTTCTCCAGCACTCAGTGGACCACCGACGTGAATTGGCCCGGCGCCAAGGATTTCGGGAAGCGCTACAAGGCCAAGTTCGGGAAGGATGAAGTGCCCTACCACGCCGCCAACGCCTACGCGTCCATGATGGTGATGGCGGAAACCGCCGCGAAGGTCGGGGGCGATCGCGAGAAGCTGCGGGTCGCCCTGGATGAGGGCAAGTGGGACGGCATCATGGGCGTGGTCCAGTTCGCGGACTACAACGGCTACACGAACCAGAACAGGCACCAGATGTTGGTAGAACAAATCCAGAACGGGAAGCACGAGACGGTTTGGCCGCCGGAGTACGGCACGAAGAAACCGGTCTACCCCTTCAAGTGGAAGTAGCGGGCTGTTGAAGGACCGGGGGGCCTGTCATTGTTGAAGGCATGCATATCGGGCACCTCCTCACCGTCATGGTCGCGGCCTTCGTCGCCGGGGCGATCAACTCCATCGCGGGAGGCGGCACGCTCGTCTCTTTCCCCGCGCTGCTGGGTATCGGCCTCACGGGCCAGCAGGCGAATGTCACCAGCACGCTCGCGCTCTGGCCTGGCTCCATGGGCGGTTTCTGGGGCCATCGGGAGGACCTTGCAGGCATCAAGGCCTTCGCCCTCCGCCTGTTGCCGCCTTCGCTCATCGGAGGTGGACTGGGCGCCTGGCTCATGCTGGTCACCCCACAGAAGGTGTTCGATGACCTAGTGCCCTGGCTCATCCTGGCGGCCACGGTGCTGCTGGCGGCCAATGATCCCGTCGGCAAGCTGCTGAGGAGGATCCACGGCCATGAACGGACGCTGGGTTGGTGGATCGCCGCCATCGCTTTCCAGTTCATCGTCGGCATCTATGGCGGCTACTTCGGCGCGGGCATCGGCATCCTCATGCTGGCGGCCCTGAGCCTGCTGGGGCTCACGGACATCCATCAGATGAATGGCCTGAAGAACTTGCTGGCCCTCTGCATCAACGGCATCGCCATCTTCGCCTTCCTGGCGATGGAGTACCTGCGGCACCCCGGCAATGCGAAATGGATGCTGGTCCTTCCCATGGCCGTCGCCGCGGGCCTGGGAGGCCTCTTCGGATCCCACATGGCTCATCGCGTGGGCCGCCGTACCGTCCGCATCGGTGTGGTCTGCATCGGGTTCATCCTGTCGGCCTGGTACTTCTACAAGACCTACGCTGCCTGAACAGAGTCCCTTCCTAGTGAAAAGAGGTGTCATGTCTGAGTCCGCCATCACCTTCGATGATGTCCTCCTGATCCCGGCCTACAACCACCACGAATCACGCCGGGTCGTCGACATAGGCATCACCGACAAAACGGGGAAGCTCACCCTCGGGCTTCCCATCATGACATCCAACATGGATACCGTGACCGAGGATGCCATGGCCAACTTCGTCGGCGAACGCGGTGGCATCGGCGTACTCCACCGGTTCGTCTCCGTCCAGGAGAACGTCGCGATGTTCAAGCGCTGCCGCTTCCCCGCCTTCGTATCGGTGGGCACGGCGGAGGCCGAGATGGAGCGCATCGAGGCCCTCCGGGACGCGGGTGCCCAGTACTTCTGTGTGGACGTGGCCCATGGTCACGCCAAGTACGTGGGCAAGATGATCAAGCGCATGCGCCAGATGCTCCCCAACGAGTGCATCATGGCGGGCAATGTGGCCACCTACGCCGGAGCTGACTACCTGGCGTCCGTGCATGCCGACATCGTCAAGGTGGGCATCGGGCCCGGAAGCGTGTGCACCACCCGCATCAAGACCGGATTCGGCGTGCCCCAGATCACCGCCATCCAGGAATGCGCCCGCGCCGACCGGTCCATCGTGGCCGATGGTGGGATCCGCACCCCGGGCGATATCGTGAAGGCCTTGGCCTTCGGCGCGGATTTCGTGATGATCGGCGGCATGCTTGCGGGCACCCGTCCCACGCCCGGTGATCCGATCCTGGACGAGCAGGGTGGCCCGACCTACAAGGTCTACCGTGGCATGGCGAGCAGGGAAGTGGCCGACGATCTGTTGGGCGGGCTTACCGGGTGGAAGACCGCCGAAGGCGTGGCCACCCGGGTCCCCTATCGAGAGGACGAGGAGGAGATCCTCGCGGACATCGTTGGCGGCCTGCGTTCAGGCCTCACCTACGCAGGTGCGAACACGATCCGCGAACTCCAGCGCAAGCTCAACTACGTGCTCGTGTCCCCCGCCGGGAGGATCGAGAGCCTGCCGCACAAGACCCTCGGGTGAAGGAACCCAAACCAGGAGCAAGCATGGATACTCGCAACAAAGGCTTCAACACCAAGCTCGTCCATGCGGGGATCAAGGATGACGCCTTAGGCAGCGTGGTGACGCCCATCTACCAGACCGCCACGTTCGCCTTCCGAAATGCCCAGCAGGGTGCGAACCGCTTCGCCGGCACAGAGAAAGGCTACATCTACACACGCATCGGAAACCCGACCACCGACGCCCTGGAGGAGAATCTAGCCCAGCTCGAGAACGGCTTCGGTGCCACGGCCACGGCCAGCGGCATGGGAGCCATCAGCACGGTGTATCTGGCCCTGCTCAGTTCAGGCGACCACATGGTGAGCACGGATTCCGTGTACGGTCCGAGCCGCGGGCTCATGGAGAAGCACATGAGCCGCTTCGGGGTCGAGTCCACCTATGTGGATACCTCTGACCTGGACAATCTCCTCCGGGCCATCCGGGTGAACACCAAGCTTGTCTACATCGAGTCGCCCTCCAACCCCGCCATGGCGGTCACCGACATCACTGCTGCCGCGGAGATCGCCCATGCCTCCGGCGCCCTCCTGGTCGTCGACAACACCTTCGCCAGCCCCCACCTCCAGAAGCCTCTGGACCTGGGCGCGGACGTCGTCCTGCACTCGGTCACGAAATTCATCAACGGCCACGCGGACGTCGTGGGTGGCATCGTGGTCGCCAAGACGGAGGCCCTGCACAAGCAGATCCGCGCCATGCTCATCAACCTCGGCGCCAACATGGATCCCCATCAGTCCTACATGGTGAGCCGTGGCCTCAAGACACTGGCCCTTCGCGTGGAAAGGGCCGAGGAGAGTGCCAGGAGGGTGGCTCCCTGGCTGGAAGCCCATCCGCAGGTGGCCTGGGTACGGTACATTGGGCTGCCCAGCCATCCCCAGCACGACCTGGCCAAGCGGCAGATGTCCGGATTCGGCTCCATGATCTCCTTCGAACTCAAAGGCGGCCTGGAAGCGGGCCGGATCCTCATGGACAACGTGCATCTCGCGGGCCTAGCCGTGTCCCTGGGGGGCGTCGAAACCCTCATCAGCCACCCGGCCTCCATGACCCATGCCGGCATGGCCCGGAAGGACCGTATTGCCGCAGGCATCACGGATGGCCTGGTCCGGATATCGGTGGGCATCGAGGATCTGGCC
>CAIXHJ010000536.1 GCA_903919165.1 uncultured Holophagaceae bacterium | reverse complement strand
GGATTGAGCAGAGAGAGGCCTTCTTGAACCGCCATCTGACCCGAAATGATAGGCAGGACCGAACCGTACTTGGCCGAGAGCAGCTGGATGATCGAGAAGATCAATGTGGTGGCGCCGACGACCGCCGTGCCGATGAGCACGGGCTTGGCAGTGGCCTTGAAGGTGTTGCCCGCGCCGTCGTTCTCCTCCAGGTACATCTTCCCGTCCTCGAAATTGGGCTTGAAGCCGAAATCCTTCTGGATCTCCTGCTCGATTCCAGGGATGTTCTCGATGGTGGACAGTTCATAGACGGACTGGGCGTTGTCGGTCACGGGACCGTAGGAGTCCACGGCGATGGTGACGGGACCCATGCCCAGAAAACCGAAGGCCACCAGGCCGAAGGAGAAGATGGCTGGGGCGGCCATGAAGCCACCCAGGCCGAAGGTGGAGACGAAATAGGCGGCACCCATGAGGGCGACGATGGTGAGCCCCATCCAGTAGGCTGAGAAATAGCCTGCCACGAGCCCCGAAATGATGTTGAGGGAGGCGCCGCCCTCCTTGGAGGCCGTGACCACTTCCCGCACATGGCCGGAATTGGTGGAGGTGAAGACCTTGACCAGCTCGGGGATCAGTGCCCCGGCCAGGGTGCCGCAGGTAATGATCGTGGAAAGTTTCCACCACATCCCACCGGAGAGGAGGCTGTTGGGGAGATTCCCGATGAGCAGGTACGAGAGGCCATAGGTCATGACAATCGACAGGACCGAAGTGAGCCACACGAGGGAGGTCAGGGGATGCTCGAAGTTGAACTTCAGGGCGTCGCCGAATTTGGCCTTCGCCCACAAGCCGTTGATCCAGTAGGAGGCGGCAGAGGTCACGATCATGCCCACGCGCATGACGAAGATCCAGACGAGCAGAGCCACCTGGATGCCCTGGTACTGCGCCCCGGCGGTCTTCTCGCTGATGGCGAGCAGGATGAAGGTGATGAGCGCGACGCCCGTGACACCGTAGGTCTCGAAGCCGTCGGCGGTGGGGCCGACGGAATCGCCCGCGTTGTCGCCCGTGCAGTCGGCGATGACGCCGGGATTGCGGGCATCGTCTTCCTTGATCTTGAAGACGATCTTCATCAGGTCGGAGCCGATGTCCGCGATCTTGGTGAATATGCCGCCCGCGATGCGCAAGGCTGCGGCACCCAGGGACTCGCCGATGGCGAAGCCGATGAAGCAGGACCCTGCGGCATCACCTGGGACGAAGAGCAGGATCGCGAGCATGAGCATCAGTTCCACCGAGATGAGCAGCATGCCGATGGACATGCCGGCTTTAAGGGGGATCTGCATGGTCGGGAAGGGCTTGCCACCCAGGCTGGCGAAGGCCGTGCGGGAGTTGGCGAAGGTGTTGATGCGGATGCCGAACCAGGCCACGGATACGGAGCCGAGGATGCCGACGACCGAGAAGAACAGGATCACCACCACCTGGGCCCAGGTCTTGGGATCATGCGACAGGAACTTGAAGTAGGCCACCATGATCACGGCGATGAAAGCCCAAAGGACGGCGATGAACTTGATCTGGGTGACCAGGTAGGTCTTGCAGGTCTCATAGATCAGTTCAGAAATCTCGCGCATGGACTTGTGGACGGGGAGATCCCGGACCTGGGCGTACTGCACCAGGCCGAAACCGATGCCGAGCAGGCAGATGAACAGGCCGATGAGCAGTAGGTTGTGGCCCGTCATACCCATGAAGCTGCCCTGCAGGGCTGGGATCTTCAGGTCCGCTTCGCCACCCGCCAAAGCCGGGGAAGCGAGTAGAAAGAAAATGAGCGCTGTCAACCCCCCCTTGAAGATGCGGGTTGGCGCCAGGGTGCCAAAAAATCGTTTCATCGTCTCCATGGCTTTCCTCCAGATGATTTCAGGGAAGGGGACTTGGGAAGTGGAAGGGGAATGATGCGCCCATCAGGTTGGCCCGCTTAGAAGCAGTCCAAACCCACACCCTGGGGCGAACCACCCACAGATCCTGTCTGGACCGTGCATGATTCTAACGAGGAAAGGCCAGGCACTGCAAGACCTATGGACCCGCCCAGCCACGCTTACCAGCTCCCAGGGGTTCGAGGGGGCAGTGTGACCTAGGTCCGAACCTAGGGGCTTGGATTTCCAGCTCTGTAGAAGATAATCGGACCATACATGAACCTGGAGCTCATCGCCGATCCCATGCTCTTTCGGGGATCCCCGTCTCTTTCTTTCGCCTTTTTCAAGGAGTCCAACTATGTCCGTCGCTGAAAAGAGCATCGCGGGCGCGGAAGCACGCGGCCACGGCTTCATGGCGTCATCGGTCGGCCGAAAGGTGATCATGGCGGCCACCGGGATCATCCTGTTCGGGTTCGTCACAGTGCACATGATCGGCAACACGCAGGCCTACATGGGCGCCGTGGCCTTCAACGAATATGCCAAGTTCCTGCACAGCATGCTCCATGGCGACGGGATCTGGATCTTCCGGACCGTGCTCATCGTGGCCGCCGGGTTCCACATCTGGTCCGCCACGAGCCTCACCCTGGACAACCTGGCGGCCCGCCCGGAGGGCTACCGCGCCCAGCAGAACGTCGCCTCTACCTGGGCCTCCCGGACCATGCGTTGGACCGGAGTCTTCCTTGCAGCCTTCATCATCTATCACCTGCTCCACTTGACCACCGGCACGGTCCATCCCAATTTCGATCACGCCAATCCCTACGCGAACTTCGTGAACGGCTTCAAGGTGCCCGCCGTCGCCGGCTTCTACATCGTGGCTCAGCTCTGTCTCGGCCTGCACATGTGGCACGGCGTCTGGAGTTTCACCCAGACCCTGGGCCTGTCCCATCCCCGCTACGACAGTCTGCGGCGCAACTTCGCCGCCGGACTGACCATCCTCGTGGTGGGTGTGAACATCACCTACCCCATCGCCGTCCTCACCGGCTTCATCCACTGACTTCAGGGAGCCATCCATGGAACTCAATGCCCATATCCCAGACGGCCAACTCGAGAAGAAGTGGGACAAGCACCGCTTCGACCTCAAGCTTGTGAACCCCTCCAACAAGCGCAAGTACAAGGTGATCGTCGTCGGTTCAGGCCTGGCCGGTGGCGCTGCGGCTGCTTCGCTGGCGGAACTCGGCTACGAGGTCGAGTGCTACGCCTACCAGGACAGCCCCCGCCGCGCCCACTCCATCGCGGCCCAGGGCGGCATCAACGCCGCCAAGAACTACCGGAATGACGGCGATAGCGTCCGCCGCCTCTTCTACGACACGATCAAAGGCGGTGACTTCCGGGCCCGCGAAGCCAATGTGCATCGTCTGGCCGAGGTCAGCAACAACATCATCGATCAGTGCGTGGGCCAGGGCGTGCCCTTCGCCCGGGAATACGGCGGACTGCTGGACAACCGCTCCTTCGGTGGCGCCCAGGTGAGCCGCACTTTCTACGCCCGCGGGCAGACTGGCCAGCAGCTGCTGCTGGGGGCTTACCAGGCCCTGGAGCGCCAGATCGGTCTAGGCGCCGTGAAGATGTTCGCCCGCCACGAGATGCTCGAATTGATCGTGGTGGACGGTGTGGCCAAGGGCATCGTCACCCGGGACATGGTCTCCGGGAAAATCGAATCCCACGTGGCCGATGCGGTCTGCCTCGCCACCGGTGGCTATGCCAATGTCTTCTACCTGTCCACCAACGCCAAGGGATGCAACAGCAGTGCCATCTGGCGCGCTTACAAGCAGGGCGCCGCCTTCGCAAACCCTTGCTATACGCAGATCCACCCCACCTGCATCCCGGTCACCGGGGATCACCAGAGCAAGCTCACGCTCATGTCTGAATCCCTGCGCAACGACGGCCGCATCTGGGTTCCCAAGCGCAAGGAAGACTGCCGCAAACCCGCCGACCAGATCTCCGAAGAAGATCGTGACTATTACCTGGAACGCAAGTACCCCTCCTATGGGAACCTTGCGCCCCGTGATATTTCCAGCCGTGCCGCCAAGCAGGTCTGTGACGAGGGTCGAGGTGTCGGAACCACAGGCCGAGGCGTCTATCTGGATTTCGAGGATTCCATCAAGCGCCTGGGGCAGGGCAAGATCGAGGAGCGCTACGGAAATCTCTGCGAGATGTATGAACGCATCACCGATGAGAACCCGTACAAGGTCCCCATGCGGATCTACCCGGCCTCGCACTACACCATGGGCGGGCTGTGGGTGGACTACAACCTGATGAGCACCATCCCTGGCCTCTTCGTGCTCGGCGAAGCCAACTTCTCCGACCATGGGGCCAACCGTCTGGGGGCCTCCGCCCTCATGCAGGGCCTGGCGGATGGCTACTTCGTGATCCCCTACACCATCGGGGGCTATCTGGCCACCATCAAGCCTGGCGCCCGCATCAAGGTGGACGACTCAGCCGTCACGGCCGCGCAACAGACAGTCAACGATCGCATCCAGCGCCTCTTTTCCATCAAAGGGAAGGAGACTCCAACCCACTTCTACCGCGAGCTGGGCAAGGTCATGTGGGAATACTCGGGCATGGGTCGCAATGAGGCCGGCCTGAAGAAGGCTCTCGAACTCATTCCCCAGATCCGCGAGGAGTTCTGGAAGAACCTGTGCATCCCCGGCACCGGCGATGAGGTGAACCAGTCTCTTGAAATGGCAGGTCGCGTGGCCGACTTCCTCGAGCTCGGCGAACTGCTGGTGCTGGACGCCCTCAACCGCCGCGAATCCTGCGGTGCCCATTTCCGCGAGGAGTGGCAGACAGAGGAAGGCGAGGCCCTTCGCGACGACGAGAACTTCTGCCATGTGGCCGCCTGGGAATACAAGGGCGACGGCAACGCGCCGGTCCGCCACACCGAACAGCTCTCCTTCGAGAGCCTCCACCTCGCCACCCGCAACTACAAGTGAGGATTTGAGC
>CAIXHJ010000535.1 GCA_903919165.1 uncultured Holophagaceae bacterium | reverse complement strand
TCGACGCGCCGGTGACGTCGGTGCTCACTGAAGTGGTGGTGGACAAGGAGGACAAGGGTTTCCAGGAGCCCACCAAACCCGTGGGACCCTTCTATCCCGAATTCCGGGCCCTCGAGCTCATGCGCTCCAAACGCTGGAAGATGAAGGAGGACTCCGGGCGCGGTTGGCGCAAGGTGGTGCCCTCGCCCAAACCCCTGGAGATCGTCCAGCTGGATGCCATCAAGACCCTGCTCCAGTCTGGCCATACCGTGATTGCCGGCGGCGGCGGCGGCATCCCCGTGATCCGCGACGCCAGCGGCTTCCTGGTGGGCGTGGAGGCCGTCATCGACAAGGACCGCCTCAGTGCCCTGCTGGCGGCCCAGCTCGGCGCTGATCTATTCATCATCCTTACGGGCGTGGCCAGGGTGGCCATCGACTTCGGCAAGCCCAGCCAGCGCTGGCTGGACCGCCTCAGCGCCACCGAGGCCCGGAGGCACCTGATTGAAGGCCAGTTTCCAGCGGGCAGCATGGGTCCCAAGATCGAAAGCGCCCTGGCCTACCTGGACGGCGGCGGCCAGGAGGTGCTCATCACCACAGCAGAGGCCCTGGCCACCGAAGATCCCGCCACCGTCGGGACACGGATTGTCCGCGACTGAGTAGATGGTCTTTTCATCCGTTTGCATCTGTGTTCATCTGTGGCGAATTCAGGAGGCCCCATGTACGCCATGGTCATCGTCCGCTACCGCCGTCCGCTGTCCGAGATCGAGGCAGCCACGGAAGCCCACCGCGCCTACCTCCGCACGCTGAAGGAACAGGGCGTCCTGGTGGCCTCCGGGCCCTTGGATCCGCGGTTCGGCGGCATGTGGCTGGTGCGGGTCCAGGATGAGAATGCCCTGGCCGAGCTGGATGCCCTCCGCGATGGGGATCCTTTCTGCCAGCATGGCCTGGCCAATTACGAGCTGCTCCCGTGGAAAGTCATGCAGGGCAAGGATGGCCTCGACAGGATCTGATACAGATCCGCCAGGGTCTCATGGTGACTTCGGCGCCTGCTTCCCGGCTTCGACACTCTTCTTCGCCTTTTCACGCTCGGCGTCGCTGGGAGTGCCCCAGACCACGCGGCTGGGCTTCTGCTTGAGGATCTCCAGGAGTTCCTCCACGGAGGCCAGTGACCGGCGCAGGCTCTTGAGGCTCTGTTCCAGTTCAGGGTGGTCCTGAACGGCGAACCGGCCCATGAAGTCCTCTGCCTGTTTCAGCGTGGCGGCCAGGCTCACGAGGATCTGATCCAGCTCAGGGCCGCGCTTGTCCATGAGGGTCCGTACCGTGGAGAGACTCTGATCGAGCGAAACCAGGGCTTTGTCCGCCTCGCCCATGCTGCGGTCTACATGGCCCACCAGGCCTCGGCTCTCCTTGGCCAGGGCCTGAAATTCGAGCAGTGTGCCATCCAGCGACTGCAGAGCCTGATGCACGGAGGGATGATCCAGCACGTCGCCCAGGCCCCTGCGCTCGATGCGGGCGCGCAGGCCATCCACGCCTGCCTGGAGGCTGGTCATGAGGTGGTCTGCACGCTCCAGCACGCCGGCGAGGGACACGCCGGAATCCCCCGGAATCTCGTCTCCGGGGGCGAGGACCACCTTGCGCTCCGCCACGTCGGGCAGGCGCAGTTCCAGCATCACGCTCCCCACGCCTTTGGGGGCCAGGTTCGCCCGCGTTCCGCGCCAAAGCTTGATGTCCGCCCGCACGGCGATGCGGGCCAGGAAGTGGTAGTCCTTCCCCTCCTGCCGCATGTCCACACCTTCCACCGAGCCCACCCGATAGCCCTTGAGCTGAACGTCCGCGCCAGGCGCCAGACCCTCCATTTGGTCGAGGCGCACCACCAGCGGGTAGTTCCGCTCGGTCACCACCCCCGCGTTCTTGTAGGCCACCAGGCCCACGAAGAGGGCCAGGGCGACCAGGACCAGCAGGCCGAGACGGGCATCCTGTTTCTCGAAGTTCATGGGAACTCCACGGTCATCGGCGCGGGGGAAAGCTCGAGGCGTTCCGCCTCTAGGTAGGAAAAGGGGAGCGTCTCTTCTGCCGCGATCACTAAAGTGCGGGTACGGTCGGAACCCCAGGTGCGGATAAGGTCCTGGGCGATGGCCCGGTCTGCCGCATCCAGTCCCTCCACTGGATCATCCAGCAGGATCAGTTCGGGGTCCAGGGCCAGCACCCGGGCGAGGTTCGCATGCTTGCGGGCGGAGGCGCTCACGGCGTGGGGGCGGAGCTCCGCCACGGCCTGCAGGTCCAGGTGCGCCAGGGCCTGTTCCGTGCGGCGGTCCAGCTGCACCCCGGGCATTCCCAGGAACCTCAGGGGAAGGGCGATGTTCTCCCGCAGGCTGAGGTTCGAGAGCAGTCCCCCGGAAGCGAAGCCGAAGCCCAGCCGGACCTGCCCGGTGAGGGCGAGGACGCCGCCACCGGGCCAGATGTCCCGTCCGCCGATCCTCACCTGGCCGCGTACGGGGCGCTCCGTTCCGGCGAGCACCTTCAGCAAGCGGGTCTTCCCGCTGCCACTCGGTCCCGAAACCAGCAGATTGCCTCCCCTGGGCACGGCCAGATCGAGCCCATCAAGCAGCAGCCGGCCATCCGGGGCATCCAGGGCGAGGTCGCGGACTTCGATCATCGGCCAGTTCCGGATCAGAAGTAGAAGAGGGCGGCGATGAGGCCGTCCAGGGCGAAGACTGCAACCAGGGCCGACACGACCGTCTTGGTGACGGCCTGGGGGATCTCGGTCTGGCTGCGCCGGATGCGCAGGCCGAAGTGGCAGGCCTGGAAGGTGATGGCCCCGGAGAAGAGCAGAACCTTGAGAAGCGTGGCGGCAAAATCGCGATTGGACAGTGCCTGTCGCACGGAGTCCATGAAGAAGCCGAAGGTGACGTCGTACTTGAGCTTCGCCACCAGGAAGCCGCCCGCCAGGGCTGCCGTGTCGAAGAAGACCACCAGCACGAACACCGAGACCAGCACACCCAGCCAGCGGGGCAGGAGGAGGTACTGGTAGGGGTTGATGCCATGGACCGCCAGGGCATCCACTTCACCATTCAGCTGCATGGCTCCCAGCTCCGCCGCGATGGCGGTGGAACTGCGGCCGATCACGAGCACGGCCGTGAGCAGCGGCCCCAGTTCCCGAAGGATGATGAGTACCATCAGGACGCCGATGTAGTTCTCGGCCCCCAGACCCGAGAGCTGGCTGAAGGCCTGAATGAGCGTCACCGCTCCCAGCAGGAGGGCCGAGCCGCTCACCAGCCAGAGCGCATCCAGACCGGTGAAACGGATCTGCAGCTTCGTCTGGCCTCCCACCACGGCGACCTGGCCCATGCGCAGCAGGATGGCGTGGTGCAAGGTACGCAGCACCAGGTGCGCCTGGTCGCCCAGGAATTCCAGAAAGCCGCGAACCGGCGCGCCAAGCTGGGCTAGGTAGGCCATCGCACGTCACCCAAGGGTTGTATGGCTCAGGCTAGCAGGATTCTGATCAGCTAATGTCCCAGGACGAATCCATCCGCGTAATCGATCACTGTCACCACCTTGTAGTCCCGGTGGGGGGCGGACCCGACCCCGGCCTGATGCAAGTCCGGATTGAAGAGGTTGTGGCGGTGGCCCCGTTCGGGAACCCCGTCATCCACGATCAGCTGGATGACCACTTGGCGGGGATCCTGTTCCAGGGTTCCGATGTTCTCGGCGATGAGCCCATGCCAGGTGCCGAGACGATTCAATCGCTGCGACAACCGGCTCCCGTCCGAACCCACATGCTCCAGGGTGCCGCGGGGACCAATGTCCTGGGCGTGGAGACGGGCGGCCCGGGCCAGCCCGTCGTTGAACCGAAGGGGCCCGACGGGGCTGACCGATTCCAGGAAGGCGATGGCTTCGTCGTAGGCCGCCAGCCCTTCCTCCGTTCTGAGTGGGATTCGCCCGGGCCGCTTCCAGAGCGTGCCCTCAAAGCAGTCCCGAAGTTGGCGAAGGTACTTGGCGTAGTCCTTGGGCCGCACCCGGACGTCGCTCATCTCCTGCACGACCGCCCGATCGAAAGCCGTGGCCTTCCCCATGGCTGATTCCTGGGCCTGCAGCACCATGGCGACCAGCAGCAGCGCGGCAAACCTCATGAGTACCTCGGGATGATCCCGAAGTATAGATCCCGCAAGAACCCGATGGTTTAGAGCGCCGGCCCGTCGATCTCGGCGAACAGGGGGTGGGTCAGGTAGCGCTCGCCGGTGTCGCAAAGCACGGCCACCACGGTCTTGCCCTCGCCCAGTTCCTTGGCCACCTCCAGCGCCGCGAAGACGATGGCGCCGGTACTGATGCCTGTGAGCAGGCCCTCCTCGCGGGCCAGGCGACGGGCAATGGCGATGGCGTCGTCGTAGCCCACAGTACGGATGCGCTGGAAGGCCTGGCGGTTCAGGATGCCCGGCACGAAATTCGGCCCCAAGCCCTGGAGTTTGTGGGGGCCGGCCTTCCCCGTGCTGAGAAGGGGTGACGCCTCGGGCTCTACGGCGATTACCAGGGTACCTGGCTTCTTCTCGGCCAACACTTCGCCCACTCCAGTGACAGTGCCCCCGGTGCCCACGCCCGACACGAAAGCATCCAGCTCCGGCACCTGTTCAAGAATCTCCAGAGCCGTGGTGCGGCGGTGGATCGCGGGATTGGCGGGATTGTCGAACTGCCGCACCAGGAAGTAGGAAGGGTCCGCATCTGCGAGTTCCTGGGCCTTGTCCACGGCGGCCTTCATGCCGCCGGAACCCGGCGTCAGCACCAGCTCAGCGCCATAGGCCTTCAACAGCGCGCGGCGCTCTTGGGTCATGGTGTCGGGCATCACCAGGGTGATCTTGTAGCCCTTGGCGGCCGCCACGAAGGCGAGGCCGATGCCCGTGTTGCCACTGGTGGCCTCCAGCAGCGTGTTGCCGGGCTTGAGCGTGCCCCGGGCCTCCGCGTCCTGGATCATGCTGAGGGCGATGCGGTCCTTCACGCTGCCGCCGGGGTTGGCGCTCTCCAGCTTCACGTAGACCTTCGCGGAGCCCTTGGGCACCAGCCGGTTCAGGCGCACGACGGGCGTGTAGCCCACCAGGTCGTAGGCGTGTTCGACGCGGTTGGGTCGTTCAGTGGGGCGGCTCATGGGGGCTCCTTCAGGGATGGGTTACAGCGCTGGAACCTGAAGTATGGAAAAGAAAAATAAATTGTCAAGTTTGTTAATTGATTTAGTTATATACTAGGTTTTCAGAGGTCGACATGAAAGGTTCAGCCAAAGGCCGTTACGGTCTGCAGCTCATGGTGGATCTGGCACTGCATTCCGGGCGAGGCCCGATGCTGGTGGAGGCCATTGCCAGGCGACAGGGGCTGCCCGCCAAGTTCCTGCGGGTGCTGCTGGGCAACCTGAAGGCCACCGGCTTGATCAAGGTGCAGCGTGGTCCCAGGGGCGGCTGCGAGTTGGCGAGGCTCCCCAGCCACATCACGGCCCTGGAGGTGCTGGAAGCCATGGAAGGGCTTCTCGGAGGATCCGCCCTTCCCTCGGGCGCCACCGGGGGTGCCCGGGTCGTCCGCGAACTGTGGTCCCAAAGCACCGAAGCCGCTCGCGACGTTCTCCGCAGGACCACCCTCGCCGACCTCGCCGCCCGGCAGCAGGCCCTTGAGGTGGATAGCCAGGGGTACTCGATTTGACCTGATGCAGGTGGGCTCAGGGATTGAGTTCGAGGGTCATCCCCGCGGAACCGGCTTGTCCCTTCTGCTGGACCTCACTCGCGCGGTAGATCGTCCAGCCAGGGAGACCCCGGGGGATGGTCTTCGTCATCGCCCACTCCTGGGTGCGGCTGTTGGAGAGGATCAGCACCATCATCCTCTTCGGGTTCCAGGGGTTGGGGAAGGCGGCCAGGAGGCCGTCGTCGGATCGTCCGTAGATCCGGCCCTCCCATCTGAACCAACCGGATCCGGCTTCGACGGGCAGTTTTCCCTCAGCCTGGAGCTGCGCGGAGAGGCCGTTCTCAGCGGGTCCCCCGAAGATCAGCAGGTCCCTCGCGCCGAGATCGGCATCGCTGACCTCCGCATCGGACTTCACCGGCAGCAGCACCTCCGTCATGTTGTCAGCCAGGGTGTCGCGGTAATTCGTGGCGAGGGTGCGCTGGGCCTCCACTTCCCGGGCCGTGCCGTACACCAGCAGCGCGGCGCTCCAATCGTCCAGGACGTTGCCTGGAATCCAGAAATTCGAGCGGGGCACCGGAATGTCATTGGCCGCGTTGAAGACCACCCGCGTGGGCCTGGCGTCGGTCGAGAAGGTGAAGGTTCCTTTGGCCTCCTTCATTTCCACCCGCTCCAATCGAGCGCCCTTGTCGGTTTCCAGGTTCACGGAAGCCACAAAGGGATAGGCAAAGCCCTGCTGTTCGACGCTCACCTTGACCTCGTAGCCCTGGTCCTTCTTCACCACCTCGGCATGGATCCTGGGCGCCGGCAGATCCGCCCGTTCGAGCCACGGTTTCAGGATCGGCCCCACCTCCCGGCCTGCGCCATCCGAAAGGGCCTTCAGGATCTCCTCCGTGCGGGCTGGCCTGTCCTTGAAGCGGCCGTGTACAGTCTGCATGGCCTTGGCGAAGGCTGCATTCCCCAGGTGTAGGCGCAACTGGTGCAGGGCGAAGATGCCCCGGATGCGTGGTAGCTGGTAGGCGCCGTAACGGTCGTAGGACGTCGCCGTGGCGAGAGGAGCCTTGACGCCCTCCCTAGCCTCCAGCCAGAGGTAGCGGGTGTTCAGATCCGCCAGGGCCGCGCTCTGCGATTCAAAGGCCTTGGTCGGTGTTCCTGGAAGGTTCTTCATCTGCTGCCAGTAGGCCGCGGTTCCACTGACGAACCAGTTCTCGGCATCCGTGGACGGCTTGACAGTACCTGTCCAAAGCCCCTTCGGGTCGAAGCTGAACGCCTCCTTCATTCCCGCCACATCGGGCGACGGCGGAGCCTTCGCATTCATTCCCTCTCTCCGGGCCGCGAACGCGGCCTGGAGCTTCGTCGACACCCAGATGGGACTAAACGTCGTATACCCGTAAGTCAGATGCGGCGTGGCACCGGGCAGGTCCGCGATCCACCGCCCGCCCACCATCTTTTCCCGCTGGGTGGTCTTGCCCTGGTGGGCAATGAAGACGAGTTTCTCGGCCATCTCGGAGGTGGTCAGCTTGCCATCGCAGGCGTGAGGCCGGTTGATGGGGCTGGTGGCCATCACGCGAGTGGCGGTGTCGATGTCGAAGCCGGTGCGCCCATGGGCCTTGAACACCTCCTGAAAGGCGATGTCCCGGTTCCAGGTATTGAAGGCCAGCTCCGCCGGGGCGTTGTCGGGATTCGGGCCGTACTCGCTGCGCACTTCCAGGTCGCGGTTGTTGTTGTCGGCCCAAATGAAGTCCCGGAGGTTGCCGGGCGTATCGGCGGGCCTGCCCTTCGTCCCCGTGCGCCACAGCTTCGCCTTCTCAGTGCCCAGCAAGTAGCAAGCGCCCTCGTCGGTCTTGGTGTCGGCCATGGTCCAGTCGTTGGTGTAGAGGCCGTTGTTCTGCCTGGAAAGAATGGCGGCGGCCTCGTCGATGCTGGAGGCGTACTGGGCAGCCTTGCGGATGCGGTTGCTCTGGGGTGTGCCATCGGCGTTGAAGGGCGTCTGTCCCACGGTGGTTTCGCCCATCACCAGGCCCGAGGCATTCAGGTACCAATCCGAGCCGCTGTGGATGCCGCCCGCGAAGGTCTGCATCACCAGGCGGTGGCCCTTCTCCGGCACGATGTCCAGCATCACGTTCCACTCGGTGCCCGTGTAGCCGTTCCACATGAACATCTGGGTGAAGATGAAGCGGCCGCTCTTGGTGGCGCCCCTGGTGGCCACAAAGGAGTTGCAGTGGTCGCCCTTCCCCCCCTGCTCCACCTCGTCGTCGCCGGCCATGAAGGTGCGACCGCTGAGCGGGTTGGGGGCATGGGTCAGCCCGTCGTGGAGAGCGCCCATGTCCACGACGCTGTTCAGCGTCACGATGTCGAGCAGGTCGATCGGGCGACCCTTGAAGCTTGCACCGGCCTTCGTGGCACCATCCGCGATGCCCTTCATCTCCTCCAGGAATTCCACATCGTACTTCCGGAAGAAGAGGGCGTCCGCCATTTGGCGCTGGTCAGCCCAGCCCCGGGCGGGATCCGCCGCATTCTTCAGCACGCCGAGCTTGGTCATGTAGCGCACGATCTCGTCGGCCATCAGCTCGCCGTGCTGGCGCCCTCGCGTGTAGGGCGCGCCCTCAATGTGCAGGAAGGTCCAGCCACCCTTTTCGTAGCGGAAGCCCTTGCCGGCCCAACGGACGGTCTCCATGGGGATGAAAGCGGTGACATCTTCTACCTTCTCCAGCTTCACTTCGCGGAAGAGTGCCGAGCCCGTGGCCTTTCCATTGCGCCCCAGATGAAGCTGCGCGCGATCCGTGGGGCTGGTGGCCAGGAACAGCAGAGACACGTGCCGTTCAGACGTTCCACCTAGGCTCTGCGAGGCGTTGGTGAAGGGGAAGCTCTCCATGGATAGGCAGGCGCCCAGGGCCGTGGGGTAGCGGGCCAGCGAGTCGGCCTTCACATCCTCGGTCTTGATGGTGGCGCTCAGGCGATAGAGTTCTCCCACGTTCAGTGTCACGGGGGCCGAGACCAGGGTGGCTTCCGAGCCTGCGGCCGCCGCCTCCAGGCGCAGGGCCGAAGCCTTCGCCGTGGAACCCGGCTTCAGTGTCCAATCGGACACGGACAGGTCGGCTGCGGTGGTAAACACCGCCATGGCCAGGAGCAGGCCTGTTCGAAGCAATCGGATCATGGAAGCCTCCACCTACCAGCTTGCCAAAGCTACCTCTGAATTGCCTCGTTTTTTGAGGCAACTTGGAGCCCCGGCTACTCTGGGTTCATGGCACTAACAAAATGGACCTTCACCATGGCCCCCGAGGACGCGGAGCTGCGCCTGGACCAGATCATCGCCAAGCGGACAGACCTCTCCCGCCGGGCGGCCCGCGAGGCCCTGAAGCTGGGTGGTGTCCAGGTCGAGCGCAGGCGTGTGAAGGTGGCGGGGAAGCTGGTGAAGCCGGGCACTGAGATCCGCGTGGCCTTCGATCCCGACCTGCCTCCGGTGCCGACTGTGATCATCCCCGTGGTGTTCGAGGATGCCTGGATCCTGGCCGTGGACAAGCCGGCGGGCCTGGCCACCCAGGGCACCTGGGCCACGGACCGCCACGACCTGCTGGCCCTGCTGAAGACCCAGCGTCCGGACCTGAACCTGTTCCTGCACCACCGCCTGGACCAGGGCACCTCGGGCCTGCTGGTGCTGGCCAAGGACCCAAAGGCCAACAAGGGTCTTGCGACCTCCTTCGCCTCCCGCGAGCTCGAGAAGCTCTACCTGGCGCGGATCACCGCTCCCCTGGAGGCCTGCACCGTGGAGGCCCCCATCGGCCGGGTGCGCGGGGCCGATCCCGGCCGCTTCGGCTGCACCGGCGACCTCATCGACCCCAAGTCCGCCCGAACGGATATCCGCCCTGCCAAGGAGGAAGAGATCGTCGATCTGGTGCCCGGCTACTGGGTGGTGGCGCGCATCCACACGGGCCGAACCCACCAGATCCGCGTCCACCTCAACCACCTGGGACGGCCCATCCTCGGAGATGCCCTCTACGGCGGATCACCCTCGGACCGCCTCTGGCTGCACGCCTGGCGCCTGGGCCTGAAGCATCCCGTCACCGGCGAGGACCTGCGCCTGGAGGCGCCGCCGAAGCGGTTCCAGAACGCAACAAGCGGTCCCTGATGAACCAGTGAATACATCGGCTTCGCTCGACCGCAGATAGCCAGAAGGATGGGGCCAACCGGACCCAGGCCGTGCCTCCGTGGGGAATCCCGATCTTTGAAGGCCAGTTGGCATGAAACGACGCGTGAATCCGGCGTTTCTTTAGGAGTTTGGCGGCATTGATTAACACAATTAATATTTTGAACCCACTTGCGCGCCGATCAGGCGGAGCGACTCTGAATCATTCAGTTCCCGAATCTGCTTCAAGTGAATAGGCATTCCCTGTGCAGTCTTGGGTTGTGAAGAGGAGCGCTCAATGCTTGACTCGGCCCTCCGCTCCTTGGATCTTCGGATTCCAGAGATCGACACGGACTACCGCTCCCTCATGGAATCGTATCTCTCCCTCGCGAACACCCCCGACCTCACCAGCGAGGATGTCATCCAGGCTGTCCTGGACATGATCGGATACGCCTCCGATTATGCCGCCCGCGAAGAGGTGCTGATGCAGAAGGTGGGCTACCCCAACTTCAGGAAGCACAAGATGGACCATGAGATCATGCAACGCGTCCTGGGCGAGGCGCTGACGCCACTGCTCTTCGGGAAACGGCCAGGCGAAGAGGTCGTTGCCTTCATGGAGTATTTCTTTATCGAGCATATGACCACCCAGGATGCCTCCTTCGTCTCGTTCCTGAAGACCCTTCACAGGGCCGCCAGCTGAGCACGGGAGTCCAGCAGACAGCAGGCTGCGTGATGCTGTTGTCTGGTCTGAATCACCGGGCGCTGAACCGTGGCACGCATCTCCACGGACCGCACCCACCAGATCCGCGTCCACCTCAACCACCTGGGACGGCCCATTCTCGGAGATACCCTCTACGGCGGCACACCTTCGGACTGCCTCTGGCTGCAAGCCTAGCGCCTGGGCCTGAAGCATCCCGTCACCAGGGAAGACCTGAACCTGGAGGCGCCACCGACAAGATTCAAAGCCTGAGGAATGACCCATCCGGAATAACTTTGGCATGATCTTATCTTTCCATCCTGGGGCGCAGCATGCAGACGGCCTCCTTCGACAGCAGCACTTGGCTGCTGGTGTTGAATCCTGTGTCGGGACGGGGGGGGATTGCGGGATCGCGAGAAGATCGAATCCGCTCTTACATCCCAGGGCATCTCATTCATCACCGTCGTGAG
>CAIXHJ010000534.1 GCA_903919165.1 uncultured Holophagaceae bacterium | reverse complement strand
GTCCTGCCCTTCCTGGTTTTGTCCTTTGCCAACCATTTTTATCGCGACCGCCTCAAAGCCCTCCTGCGTCTGGACCCCGAAAACCAGCCGCCGCTAATTATGCCCGCCTTGACGCCCGCGGGAGCCTCATACTTGATGGGGTGGCTGTAGCCGAGCTCGAGGTTGAGCTTGGCGCCATCCATGGCGGCCTTGTAGCCGACGCCGACGATGTCGAGTTCCTTCTTCCAGCCCTCGGTCACACCGAGAACGGCGTTACCAAGCAGGGCACGGGACAGACCGTGATAGGCACGGGTCTGGGCTTCATCGTTGGCGCGGGTGAACGTGACGGAGTCGGCCTGCACATCGAGGGTGATCCCCTTGGGGATCGGGCAGCTGAGTGTGCCCTTGGCGCCTTCGACGACAGCCTCGGACCCGGTGACTGTGACCTTCACGCCCTTGGGCAGCGTCACGGGCTTCTTTCCGATTCGAGACATGGTGGATTCCTTAGATGAGGGCGGAGGATCCGCCCATTTCAGGATGGGTTACCAGACGTGGGCGAGGACTTCGCCACCGACGTTCTGCTTCTTAGCGTCCTTGCCCGTCAGGAGACCCTTCGGAGTGGACAGGATGGCGATGCCGAGGCCTCCGTGGACATCGGGGATCTCCTGGGCACCAGAGTAGATGCGGAGTCCGGGACGGGACACGCGGCGCAGGCCGTGGATCACGTTCTCCTTATCCTTCACATACTTCAGGTTGAGAATGAGGTACACGCGACCCTCATGCTCCACCTGCTTGAAGGAATGGATGTATCCTTCCTGCTTCAAGATGCCGCTGAGACCGGCCTTGATCTTGGAGGCGGGCACCACCACGGCATCGTGACCGGCCATGATGCCGTTACGGATGCGGGTGAGGTAATCAGCGATGGGATCGGTATTCATTGGTCCCCTCTCCTTACCAACTGGACTTCTGGACGCCCGGCAGCTCGCCATTCAGGGCGAGCTTGCGGAAGCACAGACGACAGAGTTCAAACTTGCGCATGTAGCCTCGAGGCCGACCGCAGCACTTGCAACGATTCCGATGCTGGGTCGAGAACTTCGGCTTGCGCGAATCCTTGACGATTTTGGAAATCTTGGCCATCGGTGTGACCTCCTTGGCTACTTGCGGAAGGGCATGCCGAGGTGGGCCAGCAGGGCCCGCGCTTCGGCGTCGTTGGCAGCGGTGGTCACGAACGTGATGTTCATGCCCTTCATCTTTTCCACCCGCGAGTAGTCGATTTCCTGGAAAATCAGCTGGTCCTTCAGGCCCAGGGTGTAATTGCCGCGGCCGTCGAAGGACTTGGTGGGCACGCCGCGAAAATCCCGGACCCGGGGCAGTGACAGGGTCACCAGGCGGTCGAAGAACTCCCACATGCGGGAACCACGAAGGGTCACCATGCAGGCGATGGGCATGCCGGCGCGCAGCTTGAACTGGGCGACACTCTTCTTGGCCTTGCGGACCACGGCCTTCTGGCCGGCGATGGCGGTGAGTTCGTCCACGGCCACATCCAGGACCTTGATGTTCTGGATGGCGTCGCCAACGCCCATGTTGATGACGATCTTCTGCAGGCGGGGCACCTGCATGGCGGAAGAGAAGGCGAACTCCTCCTTGAGCTTCGACACCACCTCCTGGTGGTAGCGGGCCTTGATGCGGGGCTCCGCGTGGCCTTGCGTGGCAGTCATGGATTCCTCCATTTCCGAGGAGCGGTTATGCCCCAGGGGTTCGGGAGAGCGGAGGGGCTTGGGACGGCGGTCCGGCCCGTTTCCCCCCAACCTCGGTTGTCATGGCGCGGATGCGCCGTGGATCAGAGCTCCACCCCGCGCACGGGGCAGAACGACCATCTTCCC
>CAIXHJ010000533.1 GCA_903919165.1 uncultured Holophagaceae bacterium | reverse complement strand
CTTCAGTGTAGGTGTTCAAGTGCTAAGCCTTGATTGGCACCCCATACAAAATCCTTACAAGCGAAAAGGCAGAACGCTGAAACACGCTCCAGCACTGCATTCCAGGAGGTCTTGGAACTGGACTGTTAATCACTAGGTCGGGGGTTCAAATCCCTCCTCCGGAGCCAATAACAGCAAGGATCTACGGCCACCACCCCTGGTGGCCGTTTTTTATTCCCATTCCCGTTGTGTATCCGTCAGGAATGAGGTGGCATCCACCAGCCCCGTCGGAGGTGGCCAATGCTACGACAGCACGGGGAAGGTCAACGGTGAATTCCTTCCAGATCCTGGGACGGGGCATTTGGACGCGGCAAGGCCGCGCTTGGCGGCCGGAGTTCGGTCTGGAGGTCCCGGATCTGGAAGCCCCCCTTCAAGCCGTACTTGGTCATGACAACCTGCCACAACTGGATAGTCCTGGCCCGGAAGGCCCCGGCGCAGGACAACAGGTAGTAGCTCCACATCCGGAAAAAACGCTGGTCGAAGCGGTTCTTCAATCGCGGCCAGTGCTCGGTGAAATTCCCGTACCAGGCCATGAGGGTTCGATCATAGTCGCTGCCGAAATTGTGCCAGTCTTCCATGACGAAACGTCCCTCCATCGCGTGGCTGATCTGGGTCTGGGAAGGCAACTCGCCGTTGGGAAAGATGTACTTGGCGATCCAGGGGTCGACCCCGATCCGGGATGGGTTTCCGCCGATAGTGTGCAGGAGGAAGATCCCGTCCCCAATGAGATGGTTGTTCACGATGTCCATGAAAGTCCCGTGATTCTGCTGTCCCACATGTTCGAACATGCCGATGGACACCACCCGGTCGAATTCATGGTCCGGGAGGTCCCGGTAATCCTGCACCTGGAACGTCGCCGGGAGCCCCCGGCAGGAGTCCTCCGCGAACAGCTTCTGCGGCAGGGAGAGGGTGATTCCCATGACTTTGGCGCCATAGTGCTGGGCTGCATGTTTCGCCAGTGCGCCCCACCCGCACCCGATATCCAGCAGACGCATGCCGGGCTTCAGCATCAGTTTCTGACAGACCAGCTCCAGCTTGTTGTGCTGGGCTTCCTCAAGGGACCTTGCACCTTTCCAATAGCCACAACTGTAGTTCATGCTCGAATCCAGCATGGCCTGGAACAGGTCGTTTCCCAGGTCATAGTGTTTCTTGATCACGTCCCTGGACCGGTCCCTGCTCTGGAAGTTGAAAATCCCGTGCGCCATGGCGCGGAGCGCAAGTTTGGGCGTCACCTGCAGTCCCTGTTCGACCCCTGAACCCAGCAGGCGGGCGAAGAATTCATCCAGTCGCTGGCTGTCCCACCAGCCATCCATATAGGATTCACCCAGACCAAGGTTCCTGTCGGCCCATACGCGCTGGTAGAACGCAGGATCGTGAATCTGGATATCCCAGGGATTGGTTCCGCCAGACTCGATCCCGGCCTTCGCCAATAGTTGTTCCATCACCTCTCGCATCGAAGGGCTCCTCTCAAGACTCCAGCCGGGTGCGCCGCGTGATGTCGTCTTCCGTCAAGCGGTAGAGGGCATCCAGGAAGTGCATCTGGAGCGTGCCCGGTCCCTCCGCCCTTTCCGCGGCCATTTCGCCCGCGATACCCATGACGGCCATGGCCTGTGCCGCGGCCAGCGCATGATCCGTGTTGACAGCAGCGAAGGCCCCGCACAGGGCCGAAGCCGTGCATCCAAACCCGGTCACCCTGGTCATCATGGGGTGGCCGTTCCGGACCCGGAAGATGTCTCTGCCGCTCACGATATAGTCCGTTTCCCCGCTGATGCAGATGACAGAGTCAAGGCTGTCGTGGAGGGATCGGGCGGCTCCCAGCGCGTCCTTGGAGGCCTCTGTGCTGTCCACGCCCTTGGTCGTTGCCCGGTCTCCACAGAGGGCCATGATCTCCGACGCGTTTCCACGAATGATGCTGGGCCGAGTGGCGGCCACCAGATCCTGCACCGTCTTGGTCCGATAGGGCGTAGCCCCTGCTCCCACCGGGTCCAGCACGATGGGGATGCCCCGCTTTGCCGCATGCTCCATGGCCTTGAACATGGCCTTGACCCACTCTTTGCTCAAGGTGCCGACGTTGATGACCAGGGCAGAGGCGATGCCCACCATGTCTGCCACTTCCTCCTCAGCGTGGGCCATCACGGGGGAAGCACCGATGGCCAGGAGGGCGTTGGCCGTCGTGTTCATGACCACGTAGTTGGTGATGTTGTGGATCACCGGAGAAAGATGGCGAATGTCCTTCACGGCCGACCACGCATTCAACCGATCCTGTCCGGACATGGGACCTCCTTGCAGACATTCTGCCTCCAATTTAGGGGTCCCATCCAGGAGTGGGCGAACCGCAAGCCTTGCGGATGGCCGTGGGTGGTTCCTGGCCGTTTTCTGAAATATCCACTCCCCCAAGAGTGATAGCGTGGGAGAAACTACCTGGAGGCGCCCTAATGAGGCCGTTCCCTAGTCCATCTGTCCTTGCAGTGTCCCTCATGGCACTCATTGGCTGTTCTGAGCCGACACTCAAATTCGACCAAGTCCGAGCCGGCATGACGGAGGAACAGGTCGCCGGAATCATGGGGAAGCCGGTCACAGCTATCCAACAAGGGAATGCCAAGTATCTCGAGTACGAAACCTACGACCAGGACCGCTGGTTTGGCACCGGCAGGAATGAAAAGGAAAATGACCAGTGGTTCTTTGTCCGGATGGTTGACGGCAAGGTCGAATCATTCGGGAAAAAGGGCGACATGGTTCCCACCAAGATCCCGGCTCCGAAGGCCGAGGTGGGCCCGAAGATCAGCCTCGACAAACGAGAAGAGGTGGTCAGCGGGAGACCTGCCGCTCCGGTCCCGTTCGATTTGAGAACCGAATTAGAGAAGTTGGAAAAGTTGAAGAAGGATGGACTGATCACTGAATCCGAGTTCAACGAATTGCGGCAACGGGTGCTGGACAAGGCGAAGGCCCAATAGGCCTCGTAGCGCGGCTGGCCGCTCAAAATGGCCCGGCGGGACCCTATGTCTGATGGCTTCGCCTCGGGGGTCCCATGAAACGATGTGCTCCATTCCTGTTGTCACTCATCCTCGGCCTGACTGTGGTGGCCCAGGCCGCCGGACCAGAGGTTCTCCGCACCTTCAAGATCGGGGGTGAGGGCCGATGGGATTACGTGGCCCTTGATCCCGTAGGCGGTCGGCTCTTTGTGCCTCGCTCCACCCGGGTGATGGTCCTGGATCTGGATGGCCACTTGAAGGGCGAAGTACTGGGTACTGCGGGTGTGCATGGCGTGGCCTTTTCCGCGGAACTGGACCGCGGCTGGACCAGCAACGGGCAGTCCAACACCGTCACAGTCTTCAAACTCTCCACCCTGGAGGTCCAGAAGGTGGTGAAGACCACGGGTGAGAATCCTGACGCCATTCTCTTCGAGCCGGCCACCAAGCGGGTGTTCACCTTCAATGGTCGGGGGATGAATGCCACGGTGATCGATGCCCTCAGCGGCGAAGTGGTGGGCAGCATCCCCATGGGTGGCAAGCCCGAGTTCGCCGCCTGTGACAGTTCGGGCCGGGTCTATGTGAATAATGAAGATACTTCGGAGATCCTTGCCATTGAGGCCCGCACCCTCAAGGTCAAAGCCAGGTGGTCCATCAAGCCCGTGGAGGAGCCCAGTGGTCTGGCCATGGACGTGAGGCAGAACCGCCTCTTTTCCGTGGGGCGCAACAGACTCGCGGTCGTGGTGGATGCGGGTTCTGGCAAAGTCCTCGCCGTCCTGCCCATCGGCTCTGGCACCGATGGCATCGCCTTCGACCCGGGCACGGGCTGCGCCTACGCCAGCAATGGGGAAGGCACCATCTCCATCATCCGTTCGACCGGCCCCGCCACCTATGAGGTATCGGCCACCATTCCCACCCGGTTGGGCGCCCGCACCATCGTGGTCAACCCCCTCACCCACCGCCTCTACCTTCCCACGGCGGAGTTCACGCCCAGTCCCAAGGATGCGAAGCCCGGCACCCGGCCGGCCACGGTCCCGGACAGCTTCCAGGTTCTCGAAGTGGGTGAAGCGCCTTGACCCGGAAGGCCCCGTCATTGGGCTACGCTTGAAGCCTGGGATCCCTGAATCGTGTCGCGGACCCCATTCCTGGAGTTCTCATGCAACGATCCACGCTCTGCTTGGCGCTCCTCCTGACGGGGTTCTCGGTCTCTGCCGCACAGCCTCTGCCGACGCCCGGGAAGGCCGCCCCGGCCCCCAAACCCAAGGGGCCCGTCATGATCACCACCGACTCGGGACTGAAGTACACGGATACCCTGATCGGCACGGGCGCTTCGCCGGTGCGGGGCCAGCGCTGCTCAGTCCACTACACAGGCTGGCTGGACGATGGCCGTGGCCAGCGCGGGAAGAAGTTCGACAGCTCCATGGACCGTGGCCAGCCGCTGGCCATCCCCATCGGGGTGGGTCGGGTCATCAAGGGCTGGGATGAAGGCCTGATGTCCATGAAAGTGGGCGGCAAGCGCACCCTCTACATTCCGTCGTACCTCGGCTACGGTCCCAAGGGCGCCGGGGGGGACATCCCCCCCAACGCCGACCTAATCTTCGACGTGGAGCTGCTGGGCGTCCAGTAATAGATCCACCACGAAGACAGGAAGACGGGAAGAAAATCTTCAAACAATTACCTACAAAGTTCTTCCTGGTATTCCTTGCGGCGATACTTCAGAAGTACAGAATCTTCGTGGTCTTCCCGTCTTCATGGTGAAGGCTCTTTCTTCCTGAGCTTTCGTTCAGGTCAGGGAAAGGCCAGGGCCTGCGCCAGATCCGAGCGAAGGTCCTCCACGTCCTCCAGTCCGACGGAGAGCCGGATGAGATCGTCGCTGATCCCGGCGCGCTGGCGGGCTTCAGGTGTCATGGACGCGTGGGTCATGGAAGCGGGGTGGGCCACCAGGGATTCCACGCCACCCAGGCTCTCGGCCAGGGTGAACCAGCGCAGCCGCCGGAGCACCTGATTCAGCCGTTCGTTGCCGCCCTCCTTGAGTTCGAAGCTGAGCATGGCGCCGAAGCCCCGCTGCTGGCGCCTGGCGAGGTCGTGCTGCGGATGGCTGGGAAGGCCCGGGAAGTGGACCTTTCCCACGGCGGGATGGGCCAGCAGGAACTCCGCGATTTTCTGGGCCGTGGCCTCGTGCTGACGCATGCGCAGAGGCAGCGTCTTCAGGCCGCGCAGCACCAGGAAGCAGTCGTGAGGGGACTGGGAGGTGCCCAGCAGGTTGTTCACGCTCTGGATCTGCTGGGTGAGCGCCAGGCGGCCCGGTCCTGCCACCACGGCCCCGCCCACCACGTCGCTGTGGCCGTTGAGGTACTTGGTCGTGGAGTGGATGACCAGGTCGGCGCCGAGGGCGAAGGGGCGCTGGAGGTAGGGCGACAGGAAGGTGTTGTCCACGGCCACCAGGCAATCCGGTCGGCGATGCCCGAGGTCCGCCACGGCGGCGATGTCCGTGAGCCGGAGCAGGGGATTGGAGGGCGTCTCGATCCAGATCATGCGCGTGTTGGGCCGGAGGGCGGCCTTTACGGCATTCAGGTCCGCCAGGTCCAGGTAGGTGACCTCCAAGCCGTAGAAACGCTTGGCATGCTCCAATAGCCGGAAAGTGCCCCCGTAGCAGTCCACAGTGCAGATGAGGTGGCTGCCATGCTCCAGCAGGTTCAGGGCCACCAGGATGGCGCTCATGCCCGTGCTGGTGCAGGTGGCACCATGACCGCCCTCCAGCAGGGCGAGGGCTTCCTCCAGGGCCGTGCGGGTGGGGTTGCCGCTGCGGGTGTAGTCATAGCCCGCGTTGGTGCAGATGTCCTTGAAGGCGAAAGTGGACGACAGGTAGAGCGGGGGCATGACCGCGCCATAGGCGGGGTCCGGCTGCACGCCCGCGTGCACGCACTGGGTGGCCAGGCCTGCATGGGGCACCAGCTCAGGCCGGTGGAGCCACCCGGCACCGCCCTCCCGGACGGGAGGCAGGATGGTGAAGTGGTAGGCCGGATTGCCCGGCACGTTGGTATCGAGGAACTGCTCGCTCACAAGAGCCTCCATGAATGAAGGGATCTCATCGTTTCACTGCGATCCAAAAAGCGGATGGGCCCGATTTCTCGGGCCCATCTGCATGTCAGTTCATGACACTTCAGCATCTCTCCGCGATGACTCGCGGCAGGAATTGGCACCTTGCTTCCGCAGGTTGCCAAGGTTTCACAGGGCCCGTCCCTCCACCTTTCTGGATATCGCGTGATGAAACTGACAAAGATCCTGCGGTCAGCCAGTATCCGACAACTTGGGACTCCTGCCAAGGGGTCAGATGGCGTAGTCGGGACCCTGCGTCCGATGGAGGATGTGGCGGGCCAGATCAAGGTATTGCCTGGTTCCGGCCACCGCATCGGTCAGATCCAGGAACTCGCCTTCGGTGTGAGCCACCCGGATGGAGCCGGGACCGGTCATCACCACAAAGCGGTCCCGCACCAGGTCCCGGAGGGTGTGCGCGTCCGAGCCGAAGGGCACCGGCGCCATGGGGAAGCCTTCGACCTTCGGGAACACTTCGGGCCCCCGTTCGAAGAGGACTTCCACTTCACCCACTTCGGGGCGGAGCCGCTGCACATCCTGCACAAAGGTGCTGCCCGCCACGGTTCGTGCGAAGAGGCGCGCTTCGGCCTCGTCCGGCACCACATTGATGGCTCGGCCGGTTTGAAGCGTGCCGAGATTCCAGACCTCGGGCCCGAGGACTGGATCGATCCTCTCGGGCAGGCGGCGGAGGTTCTCGATCCAATCGAACAGGGGGAAAGCGGCGTTGACGCCCTCCTCTGGGGTTCCGCTGTGGGCGGCCTTGCCTTGGCAGCGCAGGCAGAGATGGGCGGAACCGCGCTGGCCGGTGGCCAGGACGTTGCCTGTGGGTTCGCCGTTGATGACGCCCAGCAGATTGGGCAGGCTTTGCTTCAGATCGAGGGCGATCCTGGCGCCGAGGCTATCCGTTTCTTCTCCCACCACGCCGAGGAAGGCAAGGTCCCTTTGGCCCTCCGCCAGCAGTAGGCGGATCGTTTCCGCCATGGAGGCGAGGATGCCCTTGGCATCACAGGTGCCCCGGCCCCAGAGGCGGTCGCCTTCCCGGTGGGGTGGAAGGTAGGGCGGCACGGTGTCGAGGTGGGTGGTGAAGAGCAGTTTCGGTTCGCCCCAGGTGGCCACCAGGTTGCACCGTCCGCCTTCCACGGACTGCCACTGGATCCGCGCGCCAAGGGTATGGAACAGGCCCGTGAGAAGGGGGATCATCCGGGCCTCGTGTCCGGTAGTGGAATCCAACTGGCAGAGCTGGAGGGTCCACTGGGCGATGCGTTCGGGATCGGGCTGCGGGGTCGTCATGGCATCCATCCGGCGTCCAGGTGGCCCTGGAAGACGGCCTGGACCGGACCCGACATGAGGATCCGCCCTTGGCCAGTGAAGACGAGGTCGATGGCGCCACCAGGCATGAGCACCCGCATACGATCATCCACGAGCCCCAGCCGCCGGCAGGCCGCCGCCGCGGCACAGCTGCTGGAGCCCGAGGCCAGGGTGTAGCCCGCGCCCCGCTCCCAGATTTCGATCCGGATGCACTTGCGGTCGATCACTTCGACCAGCTGGACGTTCACACGGTTGGGAAAGTCTCCGTGGCACTCGATCTGCGGGCCCAGACGTCGTGCTTCGATGGGAGTTACGTGTTCGGGGAACAGGACACAATGGGGATTCCCGACACTGAGGGCCGTGATGGTGACGGATGACTCTGGCAGGAGGAGTGGCGTCTCAAGAACTTCGAGATCGGCTGCCATTCCGGTGAATGGAATGTCGCCGGCCCGGAAACTGGGCTGGCCCATGTCCACCTCCACCTGGCTTCCGTCGGGTTCCAGATAGCGGACCGCCGAGGAACCACTGGGTGTGCGAATACGGCAACTTGCGCCTTTGACATAACCCGCATCCAGAAGGTAGCGGGCGAAGATGCGCAGGCCGTTCCCGCTCTTTTCCGCCTCGCTGCCGTCGGGGTTGAAGACCCGGAGTCCGAAGGCCGCCGAGTCATCCTTAACGGGGAGCGGCCCGAGCAGGATTCCGTCGGATCCGACTCCATGGTGCCGGTCACACAAAGCCTGGATGGTCCGCTGATCGGGATCAAAGGCGGTTCGTGTCGGGTCGATCACCAGGTAGTCGTTCCCGAGGGCGTGGTACTTCGAGAAATCGAGGCGGTTCGGCATGGTCTCTTCCTGGGGCTGTGGGCTGGCATCCAGAGGGAGGGAAACCCTCGAGGCCTCAGCGACAACACACCTGATGGATCATGCGGTTCCTTCCAGAAGATCAGGAAGCCTATCACCTGGATGAGGGCTCATCAACTCGGTGCCCCGTGGAACATCCCCGAGGTGCGTTGAGGGCTCAGTGTTTCCAGTCCGGGTGCAAGGTGCCCTTGAAGACAGGCTGGACCGGGCCGGTCATGAGGATCTGGCCTTCGGGCGTGAACTCGATGTCCAGCGAACCGCCGGGCATCGAGACTGTGATGCGGTCCTCCACCAGACCCAGGCGGTGGCAGGCGGCGGCGGCGGCGCAGCTGCTGCCAGATGCGGGGGTGTACCCGGCCCCGCGCTCCCAGATCTCGACGCGGATGCGGCGGCGATTGACCACCTCCACCAACTGCACGTTCACCCGTTCCGGGAACTCCGGGTGCTTTTCGATCTGAGCGCCTAGCCGGCGGGCGTTGGCGGGGGAAACCTCGCCCGGGAAGAGCACGCAGTGCGGATTTCCCATGCTGAGGGCGGTGATGGTGATGGGCCCAGAGGGAAGGAAGAGGGGTGTCTCCAGGACTTCAAGGTGGGAGGCTATGCCTGTGAAGGGAATGTCTCCCGCCCTGAAGCTGGGCCGGCCCATGTCCACCTGGACCAGGCTGCCATCCTGGGCCAGGAACCGCACCTCCGCAGCGCCTCCGGCCGTGTGGATGCGGCAGCCGGCAGCCTTGGCGTGCCCCGCCTCCAGGAGGTAGCGGGCGAAGATGCGTAGGCCATCCCCGCTCTTCTCCGCCTCGCTGCCATCCGGATTGAAGATTCGCATGCCAAACGCCTGCGGATCCTCGGGAACGGGCAGGGGCCCCAGCAGGATCCCGTCGGATCCGATCCCGTGGCGTCGATCGCAGAGGGCCTGGGCAAACCGTGGCGTCATCTCGAAGGAAGCCAGGGTCGGATCGAGCACGAGATAGTCGCTGCCGAGCGCCTGGAATTTGAAGAAGGGGAATTCGTTGGGCATGCTTTCGTCCTGGGGCGGGATCAAGGGGTGATGCGGGTTCCGAGCACCTGCAGGAACTGGGCAAGCCAGGCGGGATGGGCAGGCCAGGCAGGGGCGGTGACCAAGTTCCCGTCGGTGACGGCGGCGTCGATGGCAATTTCGGCGTACTTCCCGTGAGCCACTTCCACTTCAGAGCGGCAGGCGGGATAGGCAGAACAGGTGCGACCCTCCAGCACACCGGCTGCCGCCAGCAACTGGGCACCGTGGCAGATGGCCGCCACGGGCTTCTTCGCGGTGAAGAAGTGGCGCACGAGTTCCAGCACCTTCGGGTTGAGCCGCAGGTACTCGGGTGCGCGGCCGCCGGGAATCACCAGGGCGTCGTAATTCTTGGTCTTCACCTCGGAAAAACTGGCGTTGAGGGTGAACCGGTGCCCCGGCTTCTCGGAGTAGGTCTGATGCCCCTCGAAGTCATGGATGGCCGTGGCGACCCAGTCGCCCGCCTTCTTGTCGGGACAGACGGCGTGGACCGTGTGTCCCACGGCCAGCAGGGCCTGGAAGGGCACCATGATTTCGTAGTCCTCGCCGAAATCACCGACGAGCATGAGAATGCGTTTCGCAGCCATAGAGACCTCCTGTAGGTGGTGGAGCCGCCCCGATTATGCGCGTATGGACTCAAGCCTGCAGGTAAACTTCGGCGCCTTTCTGTACGAACGTCTCGGCCATCTCCTCCAGGCCCTTCTTCAGGGCCTCGTCCTCGTTGTATCCATGACTTTTTGCGTATTGCCTCACGTCCTCTGTAATTCTCATCGAGCAGAAGTGCGGACCGCACATGGAACAGAAATGGGCGGATTTGGAGCCCTCCGCGGGCAGGGTCTCGTCGTGGAATTCGCGGGCGGTGTCGGGATCCAGGGCCAAGTTGAACTGGTCCTCCCAGCGGAACTCGAAGCGGGCCTTGCTCATGGCGTCGTCCCAGATGCGGGCGCCCGGATGTCCCTTCGCAAGATCCGCGGCGTGGGCGGCGATCTTGTAGGCGATGACGCCGTCTTTCACATCCTTCTTGTTGGGTAGTCCCAGGTGTTCCTTGGGGGTCACGTAGCAAAGCATGGCGCAGCCGAACCAGCCGATCATGGCCGCGCCGATGGCCGACGTGATGTGGTCGTAACCCGGGGCGATGTCCGTGGTGAGGGGCCCCAGGGTATAGAAGGGCGCCTCGTCGCAGACTTCCAGCTGCTTGGTCATGTTCTCCTGGATGAGGTGCATGGGGACGTGGCCCGGGCCCTCGATCATCACCTGCACATCATGCTTCCAGGCGATCTTGGTCAGTTCGCCGAGGGTCTCCAGCTCGCCGAACTGGGCCTCGTCGTTGGCATCGGCCGTGCTGCCAGGGCGCAGGCCATCGCCCAACGAGAAGGCCACATCATAGGCCTTCATGATCTCGCAGATGTCCTCGAAGTGGGTGTAGAGGAAGTTCTCCTGGTGGTGGGCCAGGCACCACTTCGCGAGGATGGACCCGCCGCGGCTCACGATGCCCGTAAGGCGCTTGGCGGTGAGGGGCACGTAGCGCAGCAGCACGCCGGCATGGATTGTGAAGTAGTCCACGCCCTGCTCGGCCTGTTCTAGAAGTGTATCGCGGAAGATTTCCCAGGTGAGGTCCTCGGCCTTGCCGTTCACCTTCTCCAGGGCCTGGTAGATGGGTACGGTGCCGATGGGCACGGGGCTGTTGCGCAGGATCCACTCGCGGGTCTCATGGATGTTCTTCCCGGTGCTGAGGTCCATCACCGTGTCGGCGCCCCAGCGGATGGACCAGGCCATTTTCTCGACCTCCTCCTCGATGCTGGAAGCCACGGCAGAGTTGCCGATGTTGGCGTTGATCTTCACCAGGAAGTTCCGCCCGATGATCATCGGCTCGGTCTCGGGATGGTTGATGTTGGCGGGGATGATGGCCCGACCCCGGGCCACTTCGTCCCGCACGAACTCGGGCGTGATGCGGCTCTTGAGGCCAGCCGTTTCCCGGCCCAAGTTCTCGCGGATGGCGATGAATTCCATTTCCGGCGTGACGATGCCCTGCTTGGCATAGTGCATCTGGGAGACATTGCGACCAGCCTTGGCGCGCAGGGGCTTGCGGTCTGCATGGAAGCGGATGTCATCCAGATCCCTGTCCCTCTCTCGCAGTTTGCGATAGAGGCTGGTGGCGCCTGGCAATTCCTCCACATCGCCCCTGCCTTGGATCCAATCCTGACGAAGGGGCTTCAGGCCCTTGGCCACGTCGATGGTGGCCGTGGGATCCGTGTAGGGGCCGGAGGTGTCGTAGAGCACCACTGGCTCATTTTCCGTGAGCCGATCCTGGAAATCCCGGGTGGCGTGGAGCTGGACCTGCCGGAAGGGGACCTGAACACCGGGCCGGGTGCCGGCCACATGGATCTTCGTGGAGGCCGGAAAGGGCTTCAGGCAGGCTGCGAGGGCGGTTCCGTCCACGGGCGCCGGAGCTGGATTGGACTGCATGGTCATGGAAACTCCGGACTTGAGAAAAATCGGGCCAGGATTGATCCCGAAGTAGGAAGTTTATCGCGAGGGGGCAAGAGCGGCGAATTCAAAGATGATCGGATCGCTGCAGATCCTAGGAAAATCAGGAGATCCTCCGGGATGAGTGATAATCGGATCTCAGGAGGGGTCATGCCTCGTCGCGTCCTTTTCATCAGCAGCCTCGCCCTGGGCCTCGCGGCTTCGACCCAGGCCCAGGAGGACCCGGTCCTGCGTGCCCGCGCCCAGCGTGCATCAGCCCAGGGCATCTCGGATGGCGATCTGCCGCCAGTGCCCCGCGGCATTGTCGAGCCTCCACCGCTTCCGCCGCCTGAAGTCCACGTGAAGGACAGTCGCAAGGGTCGGAAGGCCAAAGGTAAGGTCAAGAAGCGGAAGTCCGGCGCCAGAAAGACCAAAGGTTCCATTTCAAAGGTCTCAGCCAGCGGGAAGACCAAATGAGGGTGGGAGTGCTCACTTCCGGCGGGGACGCCCCGGGCATGAACGCGGCCATCCGGGCCGTTGTGCGCCAAGCCGACGCGCTGGGGCATGAACCTTGGGGCATCCATCGCGGTTACCAGGGATTGATGGAAGGCGACATGGCGCCGATGCCCAGTCGGGCCTGCGCCAACATCCTCCAAAGGGGCGGCACGGTCCTTCAAACGGCCCGGTGTCCCGAATTCCATGATGCCGCTCCTCGCGCCTTGGCCGCGGCGAAGCTGAAGGCCGCGGGCATCGAGGCACTGGTGGTCATCGGGGGCGACGGCAGCTTCCGTGCCGCGGAAGCACTTCAGCGCGAGCATGGCGTGGCCTGCGCGGGCATCCCTGGCACCATCGACAACGATCTTCCAGGCACGGAAAGGACCCTCGGCTTCGACACGGCCCTCAACACCGCCGTGGAGGCCATCGACCGCATCCGGGACACGGCCTCCAGCCACGGGCGGCTCTTTCTCGTTGAAGTCATGGGCCGCAGTTCAGGGATGCTCGCAGTCCACACGGCGCTCGCTTGCGGGGCGGAGGCGGTGCTTTATCCAGAATCCCCCGAGGACAGCTACGAGAACCTCGTTTCGCAGTTGAATGCCAGCTGGCTGCGCGGCAAGCGGAGTTCCATCGTCGTGGTGGCCGAGGGCGACACCGTGGGGCGGGCCATGGCCGTGGGTGAGCGGTTGAAGCGGGACCATGAATTGGATTTGCGGGTGGTGGTGCTGGGCCATGTCCAGCGAGGAGGCAGTCCCTCCGCCATCGATCGCATATGGGGCAGCCGCTGGGGCTGCGAGGCCGTGCGGCGTCTGGATCGCGGCGAAGGTGGATTCTACCTCGGGGAGGTGGCTGGAGCCCTGGTGGCACAGCCCCTGTCTCGTATTCTGGAACCGCAACCCGCGCCTCCAGGGGATCTGGGGCGCCTGGTTTCCGTACTGGCTCGATAGGCCCCTCGGGTTGTAGGAAGCCGGGAGGCCGTGGTTTCCTTGGAAGGCCGCACAGCGGTAGGAGGTCGGCGATGTCGGACAACCACAAGGATGCCCTGGTGGCCGTGGTCAGCTCGGTATCGCCTGCGGCGATACGCGAGACCTCCCGCGCTTGGGCGGTACGGAAGGAGGCATGATGTCGGGCAGCGGCAGTCATCAGTCCTTGGTCGCCGTCGTCATGGCCGGGGGCCGCGGAACGCGGTTCTGGCCGCGCAGCCGGAACGCCCACCCCAAGCAGTTCCTGGCCATCGTCGGCACGGAAACCCTCCTGCACCAGACCGTGCGTAGGCTTGATGGCCACGTGAGTCCCGACCACATCTTCGTCGTGACCACAGAAGATCTGGCCGCCGAGACCCGTCGCATGCTGCCTGAGCTTCCACCTGAAAACGTGATCGTCGAGCCCGAGGGCCGCAACACGGCGCCCTGCCTGGCCCTGGCCCTGGTGGAGATCGAGAAGAAGTTCCCCCACGGCGTCATGGCCGTGCTGTCCGCGGACCACTGGATCGGGGATCGGGAGATCTTTCTAGAGGACCTCGACCTCGCCGTGAAGCACGCTGCCTGGGAACGCGAACTGGTCACCTTCGGCATCAGGCCCACCTATCCCGAGACAGGCTACGGCTACATCGAGGCCGAAGGCCACGGCCCGGTCCTCAAGGTGAAGGCCTTCCGCGAGAAGCCGCCCGTCGAGGTGGCTGTGCAGTACCTCGAGTCCGGGCGTCACTATTGGAACGCGGGCATGTTCGTGTGGACCCTGGCGGATTTCCGGGAGGGCCTGCAACTGCACGCACCTGAAGTCCTGGCCCCGCTCGATGCCTGGGTCAAGGCCGGGGCCGATCCAGCGGCCCTGCCCGTCGCCTATCGCCAGCTGCCCAAGGTGGCCATCGATGTGGCCCTCATGGAGAAGGCGGCCACCGTGGCCGTGGTGCCGACGCGGTTTCGCTGGTCGGATGTGGGCTCCTGGCCCGCCGCCATCGAATTCCAGGAAACCGATTCCGATGGCAACGTCAGTGTGGGCGAGACCCTGCTGTTGGACACGCGGAACAGCGCCTTCTTTGGTGGCAAGCGCCTCATCGCCGCCAGTGGCGTGGACGACCTCATCGTGGTGGATGCCGATGACGCACTCCTCATCTGCCACCGCGATCGCGCCCAGACCGTCAAGCAGATCGTGGAGCGCCTCAAGGCGGAGGGGCGCGAGGACCTTCTTTAGACTCAAGATTCAAGACCGAAGACTGAAGACAGAGGACATATCATGCAAAGACCCAAGACCCTCCACGTTGACAAACCCTGGGGCTCCTTTGATCAGTACGCCCTGAACACGCCCTGCACGGTGAAGATCCTCACCTGCAACCCCGGACAAAAGCTGAGCCTCCAGCGGCACAGCCACCGCGGAGAACTTTGGGTGGCGCTGGATCCGGGCGTGGTGGTGGATCGCGATGGGGAGGAACTGCACCCCACCGTGGGCGAAGAGGTCTGGCTTCCCCTGGGGAGCACCCATCGTCTGCGCTGTGACACCGCGACGGCCCGTCCTGTGCGAGTGCTCGAGGTCAGCCTGGGCGTCTTCGACGAGGCGGATATCGAGCGGCTTCAGGATGACTACGGACGCCGCTAATTCAGATTTGCTTTTACAAACCAACACTCACCACGAAGACTGGAAGACAGGAAGAAGAGCGCAAAACCAATGCTCTTACAGTTCTTCGTGGTCTTCTCGTCTTCGTTGTGAAAACAGCATTTCTCATGTCATGGACAATCAATTGGTATGAGACTCGAACCAGCGCCTGGAATGGCCCGTACCGCAATCCTGCTGCTCGCCGCTATCCCTGTGATGGCCCAGAGCGGGGAGGAGATCCTGGCCCGGGTGGACCGGCTCCGCCATCCCTGGCCGGTCTTCACAGTGGAATTGACCTTGGAGGCTGTTGGTCCAACCCAGCGATGGAGAGTCTCAGCCCGGGAGAACGGGGATGCGAGGCTGGACGGCCTTTCCCAGAAGGAAAAGGGCCGGGCGGTGCTACTCCTCGACGATCAGATGTGGCTGCTGCTCCCGGGCTCGAAGCGGCCGGTGAAGGTCACGCCCCAGCAGCGCTTGATGGGTCCCGCCGCCGGTGGAGATGTGGCCCGGACCAGGTTCCGCGAGGACTACACGGTGCAGTCGCTGGGCCAGGAGAGCCTGGATGGGCGAGACTGCTGGCGGCTGGATCTCGCGGCGAGACGCCCCTCGGTGAGCGCCCGCCAGGCGATCCTCTGGGTGGCGAAAGATGGATTCCTGCCCCTCAAGGCGGAGTTCCATCTTGCCTCGGGAAAACTGTCCCGAACCGCCCTTTTCGGCTCTCCGATCCAAACTCAAGGCCATTCTGTGCTTTCCAGCATGGCGATCGAGGAACCTTCGGGGGCCCGAGCCGAACTGACCTTCAGCAACTGGGCCCGCGGTGGTGTGGATGCAGCCATGTTCGAGCTGCCTCGCGAGGATCGGTGATAGACTTAACGGCGAGGTGCCCGCAAGGGCTTCCCGCCACCAATCATCCCACCACCTGACACCAGTCCTGTTTTCGGGACTCCCGCTAAACCACCCCACCACTCGAAATCCCGCCAAACTTACCCTCTCGAAGCGCCCGTACCTCCGGGCGCTTCTTTTTGGCGAGCATCAGATCATCCGGCCATCCGATCAGTGCTTTTCTTTCTTTCTCGGCTGGCACAATGGAAGAATTGGGAGGATTTATGGTCACTACCCCCGCGCTGGGCCCTGTCGGAAGCTATGTGAAGCACCATTTCCGGCACTTCAATGCCGCGGCCCTCGTGGACGCCGCCGAGGGCTACCGGGTCTACCTGGAACAGGGCGGGGAAATGATGGTGACCCTGGCGGGGGCCATGAGCACAGCCGAACTGGGACTCTCCTTCGCCGAGATGATCCGCCAGGACAAGGTGCACCTCATCGTCTGCACCGGCGCCAATCTCGAGGAGGACATCTTCAACCTGGTGGCCCACGACTTCTACGAGCGCGTGCCCCACTACCGGGACCTCACGCCCCAGGACGAGGCGGACCTCCTCAGGCGTCACATGAACCGCGTGACCGACACCTGCATTCCCGAGATGGAGGCCATGCGCCGCATGGAAAAGGCCATGCTGGACGTGTGGACCAGGGCTGACCGGGCCGGGGAGCGCTACTTCCCCCACGAGTTCTTCCAGCAGGTGCTGAAGTCCGGCCTACTGAAGCCCTCGTACCAGATCGATCCGAAGCACTCCTGGATGCTGGCGGCGCTGGAGAACAACGTCCCCATCGTGGTGCCGGGCTGGGAGGACAGCACTCTCGGAAACATGTACGCCGCCGCTGTCATCCGGGGCGACGTGAAGAACGTCCACACCGTGCGCACCGGCATTGAGTACATGACCTGGCTGGCGAATCACTACCAGGAGGTGACGAAGGCCTCGACGCTGGGCATGTTCCAGATCGGCGGCGGCATCGCCGGCGACTTCCCCATCTGCGTGGTGCCCATGCTGCATCAGGACCTCGAACTGACCGAGGTGCCGCTCTGGGGCTACTTCTGCCAGATCAGCGACAGCACCACCAGCTACGGCTCCTACTCCGGCGCCGTGCCCAACGAAAAGATCACCTGGGGCAAGCTGGGCGCGGACACACCGAAATTCATCGTCGAAAGCGACGCCACCATCGTGGCGCCGCTGATCTTCGCGTATCTGCTGGGGTGGTAGCTCCCGCCACAGCTTCCGCACTGACAGGATCAGCAAGGGTTGATCAGGAGCAGACATGGCAGAAAAAATGAGAGTTTGCCTCGCTGGCGCCACCGGCTGGACGGGCTGTGCGCTCGTTGCTGCCATCCGGGCTTCGGATGCATTCCAGG
>CAIXHJ010000532.1 GCA_903919165.1 uncultured Holophagaceae bacterium | reverse complement strand
GCCAAGCGGAGTCGAGGATTACTAGCCACATCGCCGCCACCGAGGCGCGCGGCAACCGTGATCTCCTTGAGGATCTTTGTGAAGACCTTGCCGCGCTTGGCATCAGCGGCGCCCTTCTTGTGCTTGATGGTGGACCATTTGCTGTGGCCGGACATGGCGTGCTCCAGAATTGGCGGATGTGATTAGGCTGTTCGGGCGGACATCGCGAGCGAAGCGAGCAGGCGGTCCCGCAGGGGGGCATTAACCGCGCAGGGACCGGCGGGACACGCGGGCGAAGGGTGGAGCCTCCTGGCGGATCATGGGACGCTCAAGGAGGAACTGGTACCACTGCTCACCATACAGCTTCATCTTGAGGGCCTTGCCGTTCTGCAGCAGGTTGCGGTTGGTGATAAGCCGTTCGTCGCCCTTGCAGATACCCAGACCCCTGTTGAGGATCTCGATGGCCTTCTCTCGTTCGCCCATTTCCAGGAGAACGTAGGCATAGACGGCGTAGAGCAAGCTCTCCTTCTTGCCAGCCTTCAAGGCCATGTCGAAGGTTTCCTTTGCCTTCTTCCTCTCGCCACGCTTCCACTGGAGGATGCCCAGCATGGCCTTGGCGATGTAGTGCTGCATGGAGGCGGCGGTCAGCAGGGGCTCGGCTTCATCGTTTTTCTTGCGCAGGTACTGCACCACGCCAATCTGGCCGTCGATGCTGCCTTTCACGAGGAACTGGCGGGAGGAGAACCGGTAGCCCTCCTTCATGGCTTCGATGGCCTTGTCGAACTGCTGCTTCTTCAGCAGCTCCCCGGCGCGGGTGAAGATCTTCTCGAGTTCCTGCTGGATCTTGCGACCCTGCCAGATGAACAAGCCAGCCCCGGCGAGGACACCGATGGGGACGCTGATCCAAGGGCTGATGTGCAGCGCGAGGGAAAGCAGGATCACGGCAAGGGCAGCGCCCAGGCCGAGCAGGAGGTTGATCACGGGGACTCCGGGTGGCACGGCCCGAAGCCGGACCAAAGGCCCATTTTATCGGCCTTCGGGACCATTTACCATGCGTTGGTTTAGGCGATCACTCCGCTGCGGGAAGGAGCTGGCCTTCGCCGACGCACCAGTCGCTTGGCCGGGGAGGGCGCGGTGGCTTCCTTCCTGGGGCGGCCGGGGCCCCGCTTGGGGAAGGGCTCCTTGGGTTTCGTGACCTTCCGGACCTTGACCTTCTTGTCTCTCCTTACCCGTTCGCGCCGAACCAGGGCGGCAGCGGCCCGGCCCGTGACCACCATACGGGTGCCATCTTTCAGCTTCTTCACCTTGCTGCCCGGTTTACGCCCTCGCTTGAGGCTCATGGCCAGGGGCTCCTCATCAAGGAGTTCGCGTTCCAGCTGTCCCTGGAGGATCATCATGTCTCCGCGGTCTACTTCATGATCGTGGCCGCAGAGGTGCAGGAACCCGTGGATGACCAGGGTTTCCACCTCACGCCTACGACTCACGCCAAATTTCTTGGCCATTTTCTCGGCCGTGGGGAGGCTGATCACGATGTCCCCTAGGTGAGGGAAGGCTCCCTTCTCTGCCCTGGAAGGGAAGCTCAGTACATCGGTCGTCATGTTTTTTCCGCGATGTTCACGGTTGAGTTTTCTCATGCCGCGATCATCGACATAGGTCAAAGAGATTCCTTGTGCATCAGGCGCGAGGCGATCTCGAAGGCCATGAATCAGTTTCCCAAGGGACTGCTCGCCGGGTCCGCGCATTTTGCTT
>CAIXHJ010000531.1 GCA_903919165.1 uncultured Holophagaceae bacterium | reverse complement strand
GTGATGGTGGTGCCACCGGTACTGATGGCTGCGGCGAAGCGGCCCTTTGCATCCCGCGTGACACAGCCCACGGTGTCAGACGGACCCAGGGCCTCCTTCAGAGGTGTGGGGAAATTCCAGCTCTTCTTCCAGTCGTAGCGCTTCCAGGCCTCGACCTGGCCTGGCTCCGTGCCCATGAGGATGGCCTTCACCCGTTGGAACCGGGCCCTGTTCTCGGCACAGGTGGGATCATAATCGGGGAAACCCATGGCCCGGGCGAACCGCGTCGCGCCTTCGCCGACGATGAGGACGTGGGGCGTGTCCATGACCTTCCGGGCCACCAGAACGGGGTTCTTCACGCGCTCGATGGCGGCCACGGCGCCGAAGGCCCCTGTGTCGCCATCCATGCAGGCCGCATCCATCTGGATGGTCTTACCATCGAGGCGGATATTGGCGCCGGTGCCTGCGTTGAACCGGGGATCGTCTTCCAGCACAACGACAGCTGCGAGCGCCGCGTCCAGGGCGCTGCCGCTGTCTTTCAGGATCTCCTTGGCCTTCGCGGCGGCGCGGTCCGTGCCATCCATGCGGACGCGGAGGCTGCCTGCGCCGCCGTGCACGACCGCCGCTGGCAGCCCGGCCTGCAGGCAAGCCGTCAGGATTCCAAACAGCAGGGGGGCGAGACGTCGCATGGAGCTCCTCGGGTCAGCCACCGATGTGGGACATCTCCACGCGGGGCAGTCCGGTGGTTTCGGCGCTCCTCAGCTCCGAGTAGCGGTCCGCACGGCGCTTCCAGTGAGAGGCCAGAAGCGCCGCGAGATCCGGGTCCCCGTGCCCAGCGCGAAGAAACGCTTTGAGATCCAGGCCTTCTTTGGCGAAAAGGCAGGTATAGAGATGGCCGTCGGCGGACAGGCGCACCCGGTCACAGCCCGCGCAGAAGGGGGCAGTGACCGAGGAGATGAGTCCCACTTCGCCCCCGCCATCGGCATAGCGCCAGCGGCGTTCCACGGCCCCCTGGTCCGAGGCGATGGGCTCCAGCGGCCAGGCTGCGTGGAGGATCCGGTGGACCTCGGCGGCCGGAACCACGGAATCCAGCTGCCAGCCGTTGGTACGGCCCACATCCATGAATTCGATGAAGCGGAGAACATGCCCCTGTTCCCGGGCATAGGCGGCGAGGTCGAGGATCTCATCGTCATTCACGCCGCGCTGGAGGACGCAATTAAGCTTGAGGGGGCGGAAACCCGCCGCGCGCGAGGCCGCCAGACCCTGCAGAATCGTGGAAAGGGGCAGGTCTGTGCCGCTGAGGGCGTGGAGGCGGTCCGGGCGCAGGGTGTCCAGGCTCACGGTCAGCCGCTTCAGCCCGGCAGCCTTGAGGGTGGGTGCAAGCTCTGACAGCAGGACGCCATTGGTGGTGAGGGCGAGATCCTCGATGCCGGGAACGGAAGCCAGCATCCGCACCAGGCTCGGCACCTCCCGGCGCAGGAGGGGCTCGCCGCCCGTGATGCGGATCTTGGTGACGCCCAGGCCCACGAAGATCCGGACCAGGCGGGTGAGCTCCTCGAAGCTTAGGACGGCCTCGCGCGGCAGGAAGGGGTAGTCGGGGCCGAAGACCTCGCTGGGCATGCAATAGGTGCAGCGGAAGTTGCAGCGGTCCGTGACCGAAATGCGAAGGGCCTTGAGGGGGCGGCCCAGGGTGTCGAGGGGTTTCATACCTCAAGCATAAATTCCTTTCCTGGGTCACAATGGATTGTTTGGATGGACACACAGATATGGGTTTTCTAGACCGATTCCGTTCCCGCGCCGACGAGGCGCCCCTGCCGGACCTGGCGACCCTGCTGGAGGCCCGGGGCCTGACCCCTGACCTGCCGGGGCTGGACGCGCTGGCCCCAGGTTTCGAGGCGCATCGCAAGGCGGAGGAACGGGAGGCCTGGGTCGACGCTGTGTCGAAGTGCCAGGCCCTGGGCATTCCCCTTCCAGAACCCTGGATCGATGCCCAGGACCATGTTCTACCGGAGCTGGTGCCGGCCTGGCTGGCTGAGCGTGAAGGACGCTGGAGCCGGGGTTTCATTGAAGGATTGAGCCAGCGAATCCGCCTGGGCGAGGTGGTGGTGCCCGCCGCCTGGCTGACCCTTTGGGACCAGTCTGCGGATGATGTGCTGGAGCTGGCGCTGGACCACTTGCGCCACCGGAGCGAGGGTTCCTTCGAGCGGCTGCCCTCGGGAGCCTACCGCAGCCCCTGGCGCGACGGCCTGGATGCCGCGCGGCTGCTGCTGCCGGAGGTGTGGCAGGGCCTCTTCAAGGGCCAGCACCCCTTCCTCGCCATTCCTGCGGCCGACACCCTGCTGGCCGTGCCTCAGATCTTGTTGCCCAAGCTCATGGACGAGGTGGCTTGCAGCCTCAAGTCTGGTGCGAAGCCCCTGCAGCTGGCCGTGATCGAGCGCATCGGCGACCAGCTGATGACTGCCCGGCTCCAGGATCCCCACCCCATGTCCGCCCCCCAGAGGGAACTGAAGCACATGGACCTCATCGAGGCCCTTCGCGTCCAGGAACAGGATCTCGATGCCGCCCTGGGACTCCCGGCCTCTGTCTCCATGGTGAAGACCAGCCAGGGGAAGCCCCTCACCATGGCTCTGTGGACCGAGGGAGCGCCGGTGCTCTTGCCGGAGGCGGACCTCATCGCCTTTTCTGGCAAGAATGGCGAGCCGTTGGGCATCTTCGCCCGCCAGACCTTGCCTCGTATCCATGAACTACGCGGCGAGGCTGTCGCGATCTGGGGACCACGCCGAGTCCGTTACGAGGGCTTCCCGACGCCGGAACAGATCTCCCGCTTGGAACGCTTCGCCACCGCCGAACAGATGAAAGCCCTCCAGTCCCCTTCAGGAAACCGGCCAGAGGCTCCCAAGGCAGGTCCCGGGGTACCCTTCAAGGCCCAGGGAGCTGCCCCGCTGCCGCGCCATCTTCAGGGCGCGGGACTGGGCGTGCAGGATTCCGAGTAGTCGGTCGCTCAGGGCCAAAGGCCCAGGCGACTTATCCCCGCCGCTTTGGCGCCCTTTCGCGTCTTTCGCGGTTCCAAGCTTTCAACTCTCGCGACTCCCGAAGGTACAACAACAGCGGCGGTCCCGAAGGACCACCGCCGTCTGCCGACCCCTTCCAAGGGCGCGCAGGGGAATGGGTGGCATAACCTCCTCGTCGGGTCCCGGCTTCGTGGGACATCAAGTCGTCCACTCCGCCACCCGGCGGTCGGTTAGACCTCGACAGCGACCTTCAGACCGAGCCGCTCGCGGATGAGGCCCTCGATTTCGTCCGCCAGCTCTGGATTGTCGGTGAAAAGCTTCTTCACATTCTCAGCACCCTGGCCCAGGCGGCTGTCCTTGTAGCTGTACCAGGAGCCGCTCTTCTGGATGATCTCGAGCTGGGTGCCCAGTTCCACCAGCTCGCTGGTGCGGCTGATGCCTTCGCCATACATGATGTCGAAGGTGGCGACCTTCAGGGGCGGCGCCACCTTGTTCTTCACGACCTTGACCCTCACCCTGTTGCCGATCGCCTCCTCGCCTGACTTCAGCGTCTCGATCTTCCGTATGTCGAGCCTGACGGAGGAGTAACACTTCAGGGCATTGCCGCCCGTGG
>CAIXHJ010000530.1 GCA_903919165.1 uncultured Holophagaceae bacterium | reverse complement strand
CCCGTGCCCGCAGCCGAGAGCCAGTTGATGGTGAAACGCGCTGCTTCGGGCTTCGCGCCGGCGAGGACCACCGGCGGTGTCCGCTGCACCAGGTTGTGGAGGGCCGGCATGTCCCAGAAGGGAAGGGACAGCGAACCGCCGAACTTGGAACCGAGCAGGGTGGTATCGAACTTCACGCTGGCGAAGAGGAGATTCAGAGTCTTCTTGAATTCAGGCATGCCCCACAGGGCGCAGCAGACGATGAGGATGGCCCAGGGCAGCCAGGCGTACATGGTCTGCCCAACGGTGTAGGGGTACTTCCAGGTCGATTTATCGATCGTTTCGGCGGTCTTTCCCGCCTCCCGTTCCGACTGGAGCAGGAACCGTTTCTTGGGGTGCCAGGCGAAGCGAAGGAAGAGGGCCGTGCAGATGACGGAGAAGACGCCGGAGACCACGTCGGTCATGAGGTGGGTGGGAGCCCAGCCGGAGGCGAACCACTGCATCACCGCGAAGGAGCCGCCGGCCATGAGCGTGGCGGGCCAGACCTCGAAGACTTCCTTCCAGGTCCCGCCCTCCATCTTCACGAAGACGGCGACGAGCCAGAAAGGCACCAGGATGGAGACGAAGGGGAGCTGGTGTCCGGCCATGGAAGAGAGGGTGAGCTGATCCAGACCGCTCACGGCTGCCAGGGTGACGATGGGCGTGCCGATGGCTCCCCAGGCGACCGGCGCCGTGTTCGCGATCAGGTTGAGGACGGCCGACTGGAAGGGCTTGAAGCCCAGGCCCACCATGACGGCCCCGGCGATGGCCACCGGCGTGCCAAAGCCCGAGGTGCCCTCGATGATGGCTCCGAACGAGAAAGCGATCAGGAGGACCTGCAGGCGCCGGTCGAAGGAGATGTGGATGATGGATTCCTTCACGATCTCGAACTGGCCCGTGATGACCGTCATCGTGTACAGGAACATCGCCCCCAGGACGATCCAGATGATCCCCAGGAATCCCGACAAGGTCCCGAAGCTGAAGGCCGAGATGGCCGAGACCAGCGGCATCTTGAACGCGATGCAGCTGACCAGGAACGCCGCGATCACTCCGTAGAAGGCCGCGTAGGGCGCCGAGATCCCAAGGTGCTTCGTCCCCTGCTTGTCCCGATGCGGATGAAGCGCGATGAAGTAGAGCAGTACCGCGATGGGTACTGCGGCCACCAGGGTGGACCAGAAGACATTGTTGAAAGGATTGTAGTTCTGGAAGAACATGCGGCCTCCAAGAAATAACCCGAGAAAGCGCTCTCGGCGCGAGCCTGCGAGAGTTCAAAGCCACTGGTCACGCCCAGGCGCACAACGCCAGGGAAGGACTAGTCATTTAGATATAGACCTGATGGGAAAGCGGTTGAATTCTCTTACTCCCAGTCCAGTGATGTCAATAGGAAACCTATGAGTAATCTTGCGTAAGCAATATTTTGACCATTTGGAGGAGGCTATAGTGAGTCATCCATCCCCGGCCTGAGCATCAAAGGAGCTTCGCCATGGTTACGACTCTCGAATTCCACTCGGGGATTCTGGCTGACTATCCCGACGTCTACACGCCGGAGGTTCTCCAAGCTCTGGAGGCGCTGGCGCCCCTCAACCAGCGTCGCCGGGAGCTGATGACCCTGCGCATTGCGCGCCGGAAGCGCCGTGCCGAGAAGGGCGAGCGCATGGGTTTCCTCGATCCCGCTTCATTGATCCCAGGGACCCAGATCGCCGTCGCGGACGCGCGGTCGGGAAACTTCGACGGCGCGGTGATCCCGCCGGACCTGCAACGGCAGTGGATCCAGGGAACGGGACCGGCCACCAAGCCGCGCTCCGACGTGCGCTCCGGCATCCGCAATGTGGCCTACGCGCTGCTCTCCGGCGCCGATGGCTGGATGTTCGACGGGGAGGATGCGCTGGGCCAGGTGGAT
>CAIXHJ010000529.1 GCA_903919165.1 uncultured Holophagaceae bacterium | reverse complement strand
CGCAGGCTCGTGGATGACAGGCTCAGGTTCATGAACGACAGGTGCGGGTTCATGGGCCACGGGTTCAGGTTCATGAACGAGAGGTGTGGGTTCATGGGCCACGGGTTCAGGTTCATGAACGACGGGCTCAGGTTCATGAACGACGAGTGCGGGTTCATGGACTACGGGCTCAGGTTCCTGGGCGCCCTGGAGGAAGGCATGGGCAGCCAATGCCGCGAACCCCGCGGCTTCCCCCAAACCCAGCAGGGAGGCCGCGGTCGGAAGATGGGCGAGGGAGTCGTCTGGTTCGGCCGCAGGTTCCGGAACTTGCGCTTCAGGTGTGTCGATGAAATCTGTCGGAACCGTTTCCAGTTCTTCCTGCACGGAAAGGGTCAGGAGGTGATCAGCCTCCACCGGAAGGACGTGCTCTGGTTTGGGCATAGACAAAGGTTCAGCGAGGAGCCCAGATGAAGTTTCAGTCTTGCCCAAGGGCTCGATCACCAGATCCTGCAGGCTTTCGAAATCCAGTTCCTCCAGGTCCAGATGCACGTCCTGCAGCGCCGGGGAGGAGAGTGCGGGTTCAGGAATGGCAGGGACCAGTTCCTCTGGCCACAGATCTTCGGCCGTAAGCACGAGGAGGTCGTCTTCCGGCTCGGGCAGGCCCAGATCCACATCCACCAGGCCCGTGGGAATTTCCGAAGGTTCGGGACGGAGTTCCGGAAGGGATGCCTCAGCGCGCTTCACCAGATCCTTGGCGGGAGTGGCGGGAACGGTGCTGAAGGGGGAGGGACCTGCCACCACTGGCGTGGCCAGGAGGGCCTTCACACGATCGCCCAGCTCACGAAGCTCGATGGGCTTCTTCAGGAATCCTTGGATGGGAGCCTTGGCCAATTTCGAGGGATCCACAGGGTCCAGCACCCCTGCCATCAAGGCGATGGGCATCCGGACCGTCTCCTCCAGGCCTCGCAGGCGGTCGAGCAACGTCCATCCGTCCATGCCGGGCATGGCGGTGTCCACCAGGGCCACATCAAAGCGCTCGCCGCGCCGGATGCGGTCCAGGGCTTCAGCGGCGGAGGCCACGCAGACAAGCTCCACATCAGTTGGAGCCAGAAGGGATTCGGCAATCCGGTGGATGCTGGGATTGTCGTCCACGAGGAGGAGACGCGGCATCGGAAACCTCGGGAAGCCGGAAGCAAGAAAGAGTGGCTGGGCACAACGCTACCAGAAATGTGCACTTCGGACGCAATGGATCAACAAGGAGCCTGTCCAAGTATCCGGATCAACGCAGCAGCTTCCTGAGAATCCGGACCCGCTCGACCTCGACGAGTCGGACCAGAAGCACCCGGTCCCCCACCCAGATCCAGGCAACTCCAAAGGGCTCGCGAAGGGCGATCTCGGGCCCCCGCGGCAGCCAGCCCTTTACGGAGACCCGTAATCCCGTGGCCGATCTCCATTCGGGCCGATAGGACTCGAACAGGGCCTGGCGCTGCCGTTCAGGCGGCAAGGCGCTCTCGTTCCACCGCTGGTCCCATGCGTCGAAGGCGCCATTGTCCCGCCAGGCCCAGGCGGCATCCCACGCGGGCCATGGCAGCGCATCGGACACCACCTCAGTCCACTCCACTTTCGCCAGAGGACTCGTCCGACGGATCATGCCGTTCTCTGCAGCAACTGACTCCACCAGCGTCATTCGCTGTGGTGGATGGGCGTTCAGGAAGCCTGAGCCAACGGCCAATCGATGCCATCGCCCCCCTTCCAGACCCCAGGCTGTCCACCCCTGGGCGCCACCGTGCCAGAGGCGGTCTCCCCGGGGAATCCAGACCCGGTCACCCGCATGCCAGGGGATCTCGACCCGCAGCCCGGGTAGGTCCTGGCCGTCCTCGGACAGAGCCTCTGCCCGGGTGGACACATCCTTCGGAGGAGCAGGCAGCCCTGGTTCGTCCCAGGTCGCGAGCGTGGGTTCCCCGAGTTCCCCATCGCATGGCAGGGCACTCAGCAGAAACCTCGAATCGCCATGCCCCTCAGATGGTTCGAAGAGCCCTACCAGCGCAGCCCGGCCATCCCAGCTGAAGCGGCTCCAGGGGCCTGATTGCGTGGACCAGAGGACACGGCCTTCAGGCACCTCCAGAAGGCGAGTCTCGAACCGCGACGGTCCCATCTGCAGCGTTACCAGCAGGCGGTTGCCCTTGGCCGGATCCAGGCGGGCTGAGCACAGAGGCGCGTCGAACCGGTAGTGCCTCCATTCCAGTCCTCGCCACAGCACCACCTCGCTGCGGCCTCCGGGACCGTTCAAGGCAAGGCCTTGATCCGCGAGATAGGGCGAGGCTGGCTCCCAGGGCGTTCCGAATCCGCCCTCGAAGGGCCAAGCCTCGGGCTGATCCGGGTCCTGGGCCCCCTGGAAGCGCGGTGCCCAGCCGTCCACCAGGCGGAACTCCGCCAGGGATTCGTAGCTGCCCAGGTTCATGATGCCCGGTGCTTCCGTCGCGACGACGCCTCCGGAACTCACCGGACGTGGGGCCTGCACCACCGCGAAGAGCAGCAGCATGGCGGCAATGAAGAGGGTGGCGATGATGTACCGTTGAGGGATCACGATGGGGCCATGGGCACAGCACCATCATGACCGATTGGAGACACCCAGCGATGAGGCACAAATCCGCCCTGGAGACCGAGCTGAAACTGCGCATCCCGGCCACCGCCCCTTTCCGCCCCCTGCTGGAGGCCCTCGGGTTTCGCGAGGTCTCACCGATGCAGCCGGAGCAGAGCGTGCTCTGGGACCGGGCTGGCGCACTGCGCGCGGCGGGATCGGCGCTGCGCACGCGGTCCTACGCAGGACAGGCCCGCCTGACCTGGAAGGGTCCCAAAGTGCCCGACGAGAT
>CAIXHJ010000528.1 GCA_903919165.1 uncultured Holophagaceae bacterium | reverse complement strand
GAATCACCGGGGCGCTCACGGGACCGGAGGCCTGACTTTCTGGCGCGGAGGACTTGGCGGTGATCTCCTTCAGGCGCTTCTCGTACCAGACCTTCCGCTTGGGATCGATGATGCGGATGTTTCCAGCCTTCTCTCCCTTCTTGAGAACCTTGGGCTTCGGCTTCTCGCGGTCTTCCCGCAACACGGAATCGGGCTTTGCAGCTTCTTCGAGGATCTTCGCCAGGTTTCCAAGGCCACGCAGGTTCATCATGTGCGGTTATTTCTCCAGAAGGGGCCACGGGCCACCACTGATTAGCCTAGCGGAACGTCCTTCAGTCACATAGTCCTTTTAGGTACGGGGTGCGGTTTTTTCGCCTTCAGGGGTTTGCGGCTCCTGGGACACTGACGCCATGGGGACCTCGACTTTCGCCCTGAAGGCACGCCTGGACGGGCTCTGCCAGCGCTACGACACGGCCGGGGCGCTGGAACGGGACCCCCTGAGCCTCCTCAATGGCTACTACGAACCCCTGGACTGCGAGGTCGTCGCCTTCGTGGCCGCCCACTTGGCCTATGGACGCGTGGACCCGATGATCCGTGCCATCCGGGCGGCCCTGGCCCCCCTGGGGGCCCGGCCCGCGGCCTGGCTCCGGGAACGGTCCGTTCTGGCGGTCCGGAAGGGACTCACCTCTGCCCTGGCCTCTTGGGTCTGGCGCTTCCATACCGGCGCCGACCTTGTGGCGTGGCTGCTGGCCTGGAAGCGCCTCGATGAAGAGAGCGGCCAGGGCCTTGAGCCCCACCTCCTTCCGGGCCCCGACCTGGCGACCGACGAGGCGCTCTCGCGCCTGGTCCAGCGGCTGCGAACGGAGCTTCCAGCTTCGTATGGCTCCCGCTTCTCCCTGCCCGATCCCCTGGAAGGCGCTGCCTGCAAGCGGTGGCGGATGTTCCTCCGCTGGATGGTGCGGACCGGGTGGCCCGACCATGGCCTCTGGACCCGCTACCCTGCGGATCGGCTGATCATCCCGCTCGACACTCACGTGGCCCGCGTGTCCCGTTACATCGGCCTCAGCCACCGGGCCACCCCGGACGGGAAGATGGCCCAGGAGATCACCGAATCCCTGCGCCGACTCGATCCCGCCGATCCTCTCCGCTACGACTTCGCCCTCAGCCATCTCGGCATCCTCGGGGATTGTCCCGGTGTGCGCAAACGCAGCACCTGTGCGGAATGCCCGTTGTATTCGGTGTGCCGTGCGGGCTCGGAATCCACTGGGCGGATCTCGAGATAGGGAAAGGAGAACAGGTCTGTGTACCCCGCTGCCGACCCGTGAGCGCAAGCCGAAGGCGCCGGGATCGTCCGTTCCCTTCCGGGTGATCTCCTCAACCGCGAATCCGCTGCGCGGCTTCGCGGGCTGCGGTTCTCCATGGATTGACTCGCTTTGCGAGTCTCCCACTCGCTCCGCTCGCGGACATGGAGCCTCCCTTTTGCTGTCGAACGCGGCATTCAGCCGCGTCCGACCCGCGCTACGCGCTTGACGCAAAAGGAGGGGCCGGGCTTGCCACGGCACTCAAGGTAACGACTTAGGGCTGCTTCTTCCGACCTGACCCGGTTCATCGCACCCCGATGCATGGGGCCCGGCTTGAATTCAGCCTAACCGGGATCGGAACTTGAGCGCCAACGCGAGGCCTTTGCGCGGGCGGACACCATGATGAAAGTCCCCGATTT
>CAIXHJ010000527.1 GCA_903919165.1 uncultured Holophagaceae bacterium | reverse complement strand
GAAGTTGCCACGACCGTCAAACTGGCGCGTGCACTCTGGATCGTGCCGCTGACCTTGGGCATCGGATGGATGGTCGCGCGGCGGGACCGTGTTTCTGTCGATGCACCGTCTGTAAAGAAGCCCTGGTTCATCGCAGGGTTCCTGGTCATGGCCGCCCTAGTCACCTTCGTGCCCGCACTGCATTCATCGGGTCATCTGATTGCCGTGGCTGCCCGCCGGGTTCTGGTGCTCACCCTGTTTCTAATCGGTGCCGGACTCAGCCGGGAAGCACTAAAAAGTGTGGGGCTACGCCCATTCATTCAGGGGCTGGTGCTCTGGTTGCTGGTGGGATCGATGGGACTGGCTGCTGTAAAGCTGGGGTTGATGACTTTGGAATGAATTAGATCTCAAACCAGACACCAAGTTCAGTTGTAAGCAACCTTGATCTCGCGAGCCTCATCCAGAAGTGGTTTGGCTAGTTCTGGAATATTCAGATCCTCCCAGAAAGGCAGATTCCCATGGGCATCCATGTATTTCTGAGGGATAGGGTGCGTGCCGATCACCACAGGCAGGCCGTAGACCGATTCGATGAAGGATTTGAACTGACGTATGCTCGGGCAGGGGGGATAGCCAACCAGGAAACCCGTGGCCAGATGGATGACTTCGGCCCCGTTTTTCTTCATCTCCTCGGGTACATATTCCACATTGCCTCCTGGGCAGCCCCCGCAGGTGGAGTAGCCTACGATCTCGACAGTCTCTTCGGGGGGGTAGATGGCGAAGGCACCACGCCGTTCCCGTAGGGCCCGGAAGCACTTCCCGCCTCCACATCCGTGGTATCGACCGCAGATGATGATGCCGATCTTGGTCATTTTGTTTCTCCCTGATGGAATCGATTGAGAAGCGTCACGATTTTCGCAGGATCATCAGACTTCGGGTGTATTGTTCGACCCGAATTCTAGATTCTCACCCACTCGAAGGAGCAAGTCCAAATCACTGTAGGCCTTCAGAGCCATGATGATCGCGAGGTTCATGCGTCATGCTCCCTGCACACTATGAAAGGCTCCGCCCAAGGGGTCTCAGTGCTGGTGGCTGTGGCCGTGATGCTGGTGCCCCTCGCCGTGGTGCTGGCCTCCACCGCATGCGAATTCACGGCTGAATGGCTGGAGGTCACCCCGGATGAATGCCTGGACGGCATCATCCACGCTCGGGGCTTCGGTCCCGCGGAAGACTTCGATGCCTGCCTGGTTGAAGCCCATCAGGGGACGCATGCCCATGCCGCCGGCGATGAGTACGGTGACGCCGTTCTGGGCCAGGTGGTTCACAGCCGTGAGGCAGCCGCCTTGCTGGTGGGGGACATTCGGCAGGGTGCTCACCTCGGTGATCCGGCCTTCCTTAACCTCCACCACGGTGTAGAGGTCGCAGTGGCCGAAGTGGGCTCCCATACCGGCTTCGAGGCCGCCAGGAAGGGTGGAGGGAATGGCGATGCGGGCTTCGTTCATGATCAGTTCTCCTTGGAGGGTGAGGATGAAGCTGTTTCAAGTAGGGATTGCAAGTAGGACCAGACCTGACGGACGTCGTGTTCACCCAGGAGCTTGAG
>CAIXHJ010000526.1 GCA_903919165.1 uncultured Holophagaceae bacterium | reverse complement strand
CCGGAGATGGTGTTCAGGTTTGTGCCGGTGACCGGTGCGCTCTGGAAACCGAGGCCAAGCAGCCCCACTGTCCGGGTGGCACTCCCATCGGCGAACTTGGCGCTCAGACCGACGTAGGTGCCGCCGAAGGAGAACTGCGTCTCCTGGTACTGAGTCATCACAGCGGGATTGAAGAACAGGGAGCTGATGTCATTGCCGCCTGCGCTGATGCCGGCAAAGGCATTGCCCTGGGAGCTGGGGCTCTGCTCGCGGAGCTGGAAGCCCGAGGCCAGGGCCACGGGCGCGAAGGCCCCGGCGGCGACCAGAGCAAAGGCTGTGAGGGTGAGGCGTGAATGATGGCTCATAGGGGCATAGCTCCTGACCCGGTTTCCCGGGGTGAGTGGCTGTCTCCAGCCGAATACGTGGGGATGATGGACCACGATACCAAATCGCGACGGTCCTGCAACCACTCCTGAAAAACCGGGTCGGGCGCCGTCATTTACGATCTAAGCATCGTCAAACAGGCGCAGCGCCAGGGCCTCACGCAGACTTCGCCCATCCGACAGCTCCTGGACCAGGGCCGATCCGATCACGGGCGTGGCCCCCATGACCCGGATCGAAGCCAGACTCCGGGGATCTGAGAGCCCGAAACCCACGGCTAGGGGGCGACCCGAAAGGGCCTTCAGCTCCGCCAACCGCCTGGAGACGGGGGCTAGATCCGTGTCCTGCCCCGTTCCCGTGACCCCTAGACGCGCCACGACGTAGGCGAAGCGCTGGGCGAAGGGTGCCGAGGGGCCAGGATCCGGGCGGTCCGACAGAATCCGGCGCGCGCGGTCGAGGGACGTGGTGGGCGCGAGGAGGGGCACCATGGGGTAGCCCGCGGCCCGCAGATCCGATTCGAAACCTGATTCCTCGCCGAAGGGCAGGTCCACCACCAGCAGAGCCTTGATGGGAGTCGGCGCGAGCAGCCTTTTCAATTCGCCGGCGCCGATCTGGAGCAGGGGATTGAGGTAGGTGAACAGGATGATGTCGGGGCTGTCACCCAGCCCGGAAAGCGATTCCAACACGCGCAGGGGCGTCGCGCCTCGCGCGATGGCGCGATGGGCGGCCGCCTGGAGGACCGGACCGTCTGCGATGGGATCCGAGTGGGGCAGGCCCAGTTCGATGGCCTCAAGGCCCAGGGCTTTGGCTTCAGAAAGCAGTCCCGGCAAGGCTTCCAGGGAAGGATCGCCGGCCATCAGGAAGGGGAGGAGAGGGTTCATGGAACGTCCTTTACATTTCAACCGCAGATGGCGCAGATAGAACGATGGCCTTTTCACCTGCGTGAATCTGCGTCATCTGCGGTTAACTACCTAAATCCCTAAGCGCGATTGATAAGTGGACAGGTCTTTGTCGCCGCGCCCACTGAGACCCAGGAGAATCGTGGTGGCGCCCTCGGCGGCGAGGGCCGGAAGCAGGGCCAGGGCGTGGCTGCTCTCCAGGGCAGGCAGGATGCCTTCGGTTTCGCAGAGGAGCCGGGCACCGGAGAGGGCCTCTTCATCGGAGGCGCGGCGCACTTCGACTTGTCCATCCAGTACCAGGGCCGCCAGTTCCGGACCCAGGGCCGGGTAGTCCAGTCCTGCGCTGATGCTCGCGGTTTCCGCGGTATGGCCGTGATCGTCCTGGAGCAGCAGGGTCTTGCAGCCGTGCAGCACACCCATGCGCCCCCCGTCCAGGCGCGCGGCGTGCTCGCCAAGGGCGGTGCCGTGGCCCCCGGCTTCGACCGCGACCCGGCGCAGTCCATCGCCTAGGAAGGGGAGCAGCAGGCCCAGGCCGTTGCTGCCCCCGCCTGCACAGGCCAGAACCAGCTCTGGCAAGGCTCCGGACTGGTCCAGCACCTGGGTACGGGCCTCCTCGCCGATGACGGTCTGGAAGGTGCGCACCAGGGTGGGGAACGGGTGGGGCCCGAGGGCGGAACCCAGGATGTAGTGGGCCCGGTCGCAGCGGCCGGCCCAGGCGCGCAAGGCCTCGTTCACGGCTTCCTTGAGGGTCCCCTGCCCCGCCTCCACGGGCACGACCTTGGTGCCGAAGAGCCGCATGCGCGCCACGTTCGGCGCCTGCCGGGCCATGTCGGTGACGCCCATGTAGACCGTGCAGGTCAGACCGAGCCGGGCGCAGGCAGCGGCAGTGGCCACGCCGTGCTGGCCCGCGCCGGTCTCGGCGATGATCTCTGTCTTGCCCATGCGACGGGCAAGGATTGCCTGAGCCAGGGCATTGTTGATCTTGTGGGCGCCGGTGTGGGTGAGGTCCTCCCGCTTCAGGAAAAGGGCCTTCAGGCCCAGCTTCCCGGCCAGCCGAGGGGCGGGTGTGAGGGGCGTCGGCCGTCCCACGAAGTTCCGCAGTTCGCCCTTCAGCTCCTCAAGGAAAGATGGGTCCACCAGGGCTGCGCAGAACGCGGCTTCCAGGTCGAGGAGGGGCTGCATGAGGGTCTCCGGGGCGTAGCAGCCGCCGAGGGACTGGGCGCCGAAGCGCGAGGGTAGGCTGAAGGCTTCCATCATGCGGACTCCAGTTCGTGGGCCATGCGGATGAAGGCGGTGACCTTCGCAGCGTCTTTCACACCTGGCGAGGACTCCAATCGGCTGGCGGCATCCGCCCCGCGGAAGTGCACTCGAAGGGAGGCGGGGATTGACCTCACCCGCTCCTGAAGGTTCCAGGCATCCAATCCTCCGGCCAGGAGGAAATCGCCGGGCGGAGGAAAAGCCATGGCGTGCACCTGTCCGGATCCTCCCGCCATTCCCGAGACCGCGGCACTGGTCTCCCAGACATACAGGTCCGTAGGGATGGGGACCTGACCCGCTTCGTCGGCCCAGGGAAGGAGCACGAAGAGCCCCGAGTTCCGGAGCATCTTCACGCCCCCTTCCCGTTCTTCCAGCGGGAGGTAGGGCTGCACATTTCGGAACCCGAAGTGCTGAGCCGTTGCGAGGATGACGTCAGGTTGATCCGCCACCTGAACGAGCACGGCACGGTCCAGGAAGGGGCTGGCTAGGTGCAAATTCGGGCAGTGCCTTGGACTGGGTCGATGCGAAACGAATCCGAGCAGATCCGCGCCTTCCGAGGCCGCGAAGACCACATCCTGAGCGCGGACCAGGCCGCAGACCTTGGCGAGGATCGTCACGGGACCTCCGTCCGCAGGTCCGTCAGGATGCGGAAGAGAAAGCCCCTTGGGTCAGGGCTGCGCATGAGTGCCTCGCCAATCAGGACCGCATCGAAGCCTGCGCGCAGAGCCGTCCGGGCATCCTCGGGCGTGGCCAGGCCGGATTCACGGATGAGCACGGCTTCCGGGAAGACCCGGCGCAGGGGTTCCGCCGTGGGCACGCCCAGGTTGAAGGTGGAGAGATCCCGCGCATTGATCCCCCACCAGGCGGGCCTCTGCGGCCTGGGCGAAGCCCACTTCGGTCAGGTTGTGCAGTTCCACCAGGGGCTCGAGGCCCCGGGCTCTGGCAGCCTCTGAGAAAGCCGAGGTGTGCGTCTTGAGCACCCGAGCGATGAGGAGCACGGCTTCTGCGCCAGCAGACTCCGCCTCGGCCAGCTGGGCCTCGGAGATCACGAATCCCTTGTAGAGTCTCGGCACGCGGAAATCCGCCGCCGCCCTGAGATGCTCCAAGGCGCCTCTGAAATAGGCCGGTTCCGCCAGGATGGAGAAGGCCGATGCACCCCCTTCCACGTAGGCCCGAAGCTGAGCCAGGAGCGGGGTTCCCATGGCGAAGGGGCCGAGCGAGGGGGATGCCTGTTTGTACTCGGCGATGACCGCCCCGCCCCGCGCTTCCGCATCCCGGCGAAGGGCGGCTTCGAAGGGGCCTGGACCGACGTGCGGGCTGCGCCTCGGCGCGGGGGCTGCGGGCAACTCTGCGAGCCGAGCCAGCTCGGAAACCAGCACGCGCTGGAGGTGCGAACTGGAGGAAAGGCCTGTCCCCTGGACGAGGGAGGCTGGATCAGGAAGCTGGATCACGGACGCGCCTCCGAGGGAGGGGGGAACGGCAGGCTGAACCCATGGTTGATGCGGGCCCTCGCCTCTTTCATGGAATCAGTCAGGTGCTCCAGCCCGGCATTCCGGTGCAGCAGCAATCCCAGGGCCGCTTGCAGCGCCACCGCATCGGCCACCGCAGGGCGGAAATCCGCATGGGCTGAACCCCCGAAGAGGCCCCGCGCCACGGTCAGGGCCTCGGCGCGATCGGCTACCCGCAAGGCGTGGCGCGGCGGGGGGACGAGTCCCAGCTCCCGGGGCACCAGGACATGGGGCCGGGCCACCTCCCCTTCGGACACGCCCACCACGGTGGTCGGCCCCTCGATGGAGGCCTCGTCGAGCCCCTTCCCTTCGGCGTCCTTGCCGTGGATCACGAAGGCGCGCCGCAGGGTCGTTCGTCGCGCCAGGGCCCCGGCCATGGGCGAGAGCAGCTCTTCCCGCGCCACTCCCAGCACCTGCAGGGGCGGGTGGCCGGGGTTCAGGAGGGGACCCAGGAGGTTGAAGATCGTGGGGACGCCCAGGCGCTTGCGGATCTCCCGCAGGCGGCCCAGCAGTGGATGGAAGGCGGGCGCGAAGAGGAAGGCGAAGTTCCGGGCCTCAAGATCCCTGGCGAGGTCAGAAATGGCGCGGGAAAGATCGTAGCCCAGGGCTTCCATCAGGTCCGCGCTGCCGCACAAACTGGTGGCGGCCCGGTTGCCGTGCTTGACCACAGGCACGCCGAGCTGGGCCAGGAGAAGCGCCGACAGGGTGCTGAGGTTGGCGGTGGAGGCCCCGTCTCCGCCCGTGCCGACCACATCGATCGCACCGGCAGGCACCGCCGGGAAAGGCACAGCCACTTCGGACAGGGCATCTGCGAAGGCCGCCAGCTCGTGGGCCTCGGGCACGCGCTGGGCCAGCAGGGCCAGGCAGGCCCCCACCAGGAGCGCGTCCGTGTCCTGGTCGATGAAGATGCGCATGAGTTCCGAGGCGGTGGCCTCGGGCAGCGGACGGATGGGATTGTGCGTGGTGAGCAGGGTCATCGGACTGATTCCTTAGGAGGCGTTACGGAATAACCAGAGCTTTTCTGGTTGTTCCGTTAGGGCCCCTTATGTCGCTCGAGCGAGCTAGACGAAGGGGTTGTTTGTGACAGCGACTTGGCCAATCGGAGGAAGTTGGCGAGCATGGCTGGACCGTCCGGCGTGAGGATGCTTTCGGGATGGAACTGCACGCCCCAGCGAGGCAGCTGGCGGTGTTCCATGGCCATGATCTCGCCGCCGGGGCTGCGGCCCGTGACGCGCCAGCAGGCGGGCAGCGAGGCGGGTTCCGCGATGAGGCTGTGGTAGCGGCCCACAGGCAGCCCGTTGGGGAGGTTCTGGAACAGCCCCGTACCGTCATGCTCGAGGGCCGTCGCCTCACCATGCAGGGGCTCGATGGCGCGGGTGACCCGGCCTCCCGTGGCCGCCGCGAGGGCCTGGTGGCCCAGACAGACACCCAGCAGGGGAACGGCCCAGTCGGATCCGGCCAGGGCCATGTGGGCCGGGCTTTCCGTGGGATGACCCGGGCCCGGCGACAGCACCACACCCTCGGGTCGGAGGGCCTTCGCCTCGTCGAGGGTGATGACGTTGTGGCGGATCACGCGGACTTCCGCGCCCAGCGTCTCGAAGGCCTGCACCAGGTTGTATGTGAAGGAATCCAACGCGTCGATGAGCAGGATCATGCTGCCACCTCCTCATAGGCGCGGCCTTTGCTGCTTCTATCGCATCGTCCCCCGGACGATGCTCCTGCCTGCTCGGGCTGCGCCCTGCGCGGGCAGAGTCGCGAGGCCTGCACCAGGTTGTAGGTGAAGGAGTCGAGGGCGTCGATGAGCAGGATCACCGGGCACCCCCATCCAGCTTCACGCCCAGGGCCTGGGCGACGGCGCCGAGCTTGTGCAGGGTCTCGAAGTACTCGGCCTCGGGACGGGAGGCCCGCACCACCCCTGCGCCCGCCTGGATATAGGCGATGCCGCCAGAGTAGACCGCCGTGCGCAGGATGAGCGCCGTGTCGAGCACGCCATCGGCGCCCAGCCGCAGCAGTACTCCGCCATAGGGGCCGCGGACCTCGCCTTCCAGTTCGGCGATGCGCTGGCAGGCTCGGAGTTTGGGGGCGCCGCTCACAGTGCCCGCGGGGAAGGCCGCTTCCAGCACATCCAGCGCATCCAGACCCGGCTTCAGCTTGGCCTTGACAGTGGTGGTCAGGTGCAGCACGTGGCTCGTGCGCAGCAGGGCCAGGGGCAGTTCCACGCGCACGCCACCGGCCACGGCCACGCGACCCAGGTCGTTGCGGGCCAGGTCCACTAGCATCTGGTGCTCGGCCAATTCCTTGGGATCGCGCTTCAGGGCCTCGAACCGCGCCGCATCTTCATCGGCGTTCGCGCCCCTCGGCACGGTGCCTGCGATGGGCAGGGTCTCCGCCTCGCCCTCCTGCACCCTCACCAGCATCTCCGGCGAGGCCCCCACCAGGGCGAAATCGCCCCATTCGAGGAGGTAGCCATAGGGACTCGGGTTGAGGCGACGCAGGCGGCGGTAGGCTTCCAGGGGCGGGGGTGGATCCTCGATGCGGAAACGCTGGCTGGGCACCAGCTGGTAGATGTCGCCGTCGAGGATGAGCTCCTGGGCCGTGGACACGGCCGTCTCGTAGGCCTGCCGCGACATCTGGGCCAGGGCCGACGGCGCGGCGTGGCCTGGGCCGGGATCCTTGGCCCCCTCCAGCAGCCGCGCGCGGAGGGCGGCCAGACGGGCGCAACCGGCAGCGGGATCGGCATCCAGGGTCTGTAGCTCGGCCACCTGATGCAGGTGGTCGAATACCAGGGCCGTGTCGAACCGGCGCACCCACAGTCCCGGCAGACCGAGACTGTTCCGTTCGGGAAGCGGAAGGCTGGGTTCCAGGGCGCCCATGGCCTCGAAGCCCAGGTACCCGGCGCAACCGACCCCGACGGGGAGCTTCTCACGCAGAGGAGGAAGCGCTGATGCGGGGTCGTGGAGGAAATCTGCTGGACTTGGCCCGGCCAAGTCGCGGACAGCTTTCACCCAGCCTGTGGCGGGGGCCTCCAGGCGGCATTCAGAGGGTCCTTCGATCAGCACGAAGCTGTGGCGTCCCACGCGTTCCCCCTGGTCGCAGGATTCCAGAAGCAGGCTGGCGCCCGCGGACCGGAGGGCGAGGTAGGCGGCGAGGGGCGTCAAGAGGTCCGCGGGAAGCGGGTGCCGGATCAGATGCCAGGGTGGCTGGGGCATGGGTTCATTCCACAACGAAAAAGCCCGACCTTGAGGTCGGGCTCGGAGGGTCCGGGATGGCGTGGGCCGCTAGGCCTCGCACAGGGAGCCGTCCAAGCCCGTACGCCACCACCAAGCCTCGTGGGCGAGGCCCTGGCAGGGGATCGGGAAGGACAGCGGCATGAAAGCGATGAAACCCCAACCGCCCGGGTCCTGTCAAGTGTGGTTTGATGGGGGGATTGCACAGAGTGCCTAACAAAACCCGACAGTGCTTGCGGACGGTCATGGAACGCCCCACCACCATCCACACCGAGGAAGCCCTGGCGCCCAGGGCGCCCTGGTCTCTGCTGATTTCAGCCGCGCCGGGCGGGTTCACCCGCTGGGGATGGGGTCTCATGACCGGATGGATGCTCGTGCTCCTGGGGCCGGCCCTCGCCTGGGCGGGTCACCTCCGGAGGGCGGCCGGATGGAGTGCCCTCGCCAACCACTGGGGCGAAAGCCTCAGCGCCAGGGACATCTGGGAACTGTGGGAAAACGCTGGCCTCAAGCATCGCCTGACGAATTCCCCCACGGTGCACCTCTTTGGTCTCGGCATGATCATCGTCCTCTGGTGCGGGTGGCGCATGCAGGCAGAGAACGCAGGAGTGAAAGCCCGCCTTGGCCCATGGCTCCTCGGGGCCCTCGACACCATCCTGATCGGGTTCCTGCCCCTGGGGGTCGTCGCCTGGCTTGCGGATTCGGTGCTGGCCCAGTTCGGTGGTTCTGGTCTGGACGCCCTGGGATGGATCGCTTTCTTCGGACGCCCCCTGGTGTGGATGGCCCTGATGGCCGCCTTGAATCTCCAGTGGTGGCTCTGCCGACTGGGACGGGCCGCGGGACTGTCCCGTGGCTATCCCACCCATCTCGCGAACTGTTTCACGGGCCTCTGGTTCCATCCCATCCAGTGGGGATCCATCTCAGTCGGAGGAGCCGCACTCCGATCCCTGCTTCCCTTCCTGGTGCTCCTTCTGGCCTGGCGAATGGGCGGGGGCACCACCTTCCGGGTCTGGCTGTTCCTGCTGCTCCTGCTTTTCGTCACCGCGGTCAACGGGTGGCTGATGGGCTGGCTGCTCCGTGCGACGGCCCTTTTCTGGCGCCACGACGCCATCGTGCGAGAGACCCACGCCACCCTGGAGGGATCCGTCCGTGAAGCTCAAATCACCTAGCGCCCTTTTTCTTTTTGCATTGCTTTCATGTCACCTGGCGGCGCAGCAGCCGGGTGACAAGGCCGAGGTCATTCCCATCACGGCATCGATCCCCGAGGACGCGGAGGTCCTTAAGGTCATCGCTCCCCTCGCCGCCGAGATCAAGGCCAGCTTCGACCTGCCCCTGGTGCAGGCCCCCCAGGGCCTGTTCCGCAGTCGCCGGGGGGAGGAGAACCTCCTTGGCTACTGGGTGTCCGATGTGATGCGAAAGGCCGCCGAAGCCGTGATCGGAACGCCCGTGCGCTTCGTCATCACCAATGCCGGTGGGCTGCGGGCGAATCTGCGCCCAGGACAGCTCAAGGTGGCTGACATCTACGAGGTCATGCCCTTCGAGAATGAACTTGTAGTCATCGAACTCACCGGGGCCGAGGTCATCCAGGTCGTGAAGGAAAGCATCGTCCGGCGGGGTGGGGAACCCTGTTCCGGCGTGAAGGCGGTGGTCGGGGGCACACCGGAGGCCGCGACATGCACCATCACCTGGGAGGATGGGAGCCCCATCGATCCTGGCGCCGTGGTGAAAGTGGCCACCTCCGATTACCTCTACGGCGGAGGCGATCTCATTCCCACCTTGAAGCAGGGACGGAAGCCATTCACCACGGGCCTCACCATCCGCCAGATCCTGCTCGACCAGTGCGCTGGTCTGGCGAAGGAGAAGAAGGACTTGCTTCCCCCGGCTCCTGGCCGGTACACCATTCCGGTCCCGATCCAGGAAGCCATCCGCGATCGAAAGTTCAACTTCTAGGGAGCGAAGATGGATCGCCGCGATTTCATAGCCTCCCTTGGTGCCGCCACGGTCGCCTCGCACCTGCCCATGTGGGCCGCCGATGCCCCCGTCTCCAGCAGCCGCATCACCCTGCTCCACACCAACGACACTCATTCCCACATCGAGCCCTTCGGCCCTGGCAACGGCCCCATCAGCGGTCTGGGCGGCGTTGCCCGCCGGGCTACCCTGGTGCGGCAGTTGCGGCAGCAGCTTGGATCCGTGCTGCTGCTGGACGCCGGGGACACCTTCCAGGGAACGCCCTACTTCAACCGCTACAAAGGACGGCTCGACTATCAGCTCATGCGCAGGCTGGGCTACGACGCGGGGACGCTGGGCAACCACGACTTCGACAACGGCGTGGCCATGCTGGTGGAGGCCATGGAGTCCATGGAGCAGCTCAAGCACCCCAATCCACCCTTCGCCTTCGTGAACTGCAACTTCGACTTCAAGGGCACGCCGACGCTGGGCAGGCGGGTCCAACCCTACCTGATCCGGGAATTCCCGGGCATCCGGGTGGGCATCACGGGCGTCGGTGTGGCCTTCGCCGGCCTGGTGACCCCGAAGAACCACGAGGGTCTCACCTGGAAGGATCCCTATGAAAGCCTGCAGCCCGTCGTGAAGCGCCTCCGCGAAGTCGAAAAAGCCGACCTGGTGGTGGTGCTCTCCCACCTGGGCTACGACATGAAGGGGACCGCGCCGGACGATCTGCTGATGCCAGGCCAAGTAGCAGGCATCGATGCCATCATCGGCGGCCACAGCCACACCTTCCTGGATGCTCCCACCCGAGTGCCCCAGGTGAAGGGCGAGACCCTGATCTTCCAGGTGGGTTTTGGAGGGGTGAATCTGGGCCGCATGGACTTCGCCGTGGCCCGCGGGGCCATCAGGTCGGCCTCAGGTTCTTCCATGCCAGTGCTGGGATAACCAAGCTGCGTGACCTAAGTCCCAACCTCCCCCTGGCAGGCGGGTAAGCGCTTGAAGCGTGGCTTGCCCCGTGGGAGTCTGCTTGTTCACCCATCAAGGACACGCCCAGTCCGCCGGTCACTCAAACCTTGGCGACGCGTGAATCTAAAGGAGAGATCATGACCCCGCATACGATCATCTGGACCGAGATCGACGAGGCGCCGGCTCTGGCCACGTATTCCCTCCTGCCAATCATCCAGGCCTTCACCAATGGGACGGGCGTGGCCGTGGAAACCCGCGACATCTCCCTCGCGGGCCGCATCCTGGCGAACTTCCCCGACAACCTCACTGGGAAGCAGCGGATCCCCGACTTCCTCACCCAGCTGGGCGAGCTCGCCCAGTCGCCCGAAGCCAACATCATCAAGCTGCCGAACATCAGCGCCTCCATCCCCCAGCTCATCGCCGCCATCAAGGAGTTGCAGTCCCAGGGATTCGACATCCCGGACTACCCCGAGCAACCCAAGAACGACGCCGAGAAGACCCTCCAGGCGCGCTACGCCAAGGTCCTGGGCAGCGCCGTCAACCCGGTGCTCCGCGAAGGCAACTCGGACCGCCGCGCCCCTCTCTCCGTGAAGAACTATGCCAAGAAACACCCCCACAAGATGGGTGCCTGGAGTCCGGATTCGAAGTCCCGGGTGGCCCACATGACTGGCGGAGATTTCTACGGCAGCGAGACTTCCACCACCATCTCGAAGGCCACAACCGTGCGGATCGAGTACGTGGCCGACGACGGGACCGTCATGGTCCTCAAGGAGAAGACCCCCCTGCTGGACGGGGAAGTCATCGATTCCTCGGTGATGAACGTCAAGGCCCTGCGGGCCTTCTATGCCGCGCAGATCGAGGCGGCCAAGAAGGAGGGCCTGCTGCTGTCGCTGCACCTCAAGGCCACCATGATGAAGATCTCCGATCCCATCATGTTCGGGCATGCGGTTTCCGTGTTCTACAAGGACGTGTTCGACAAGCACGCCGCCGTGATCAAGGTGCTCGGCGTGAATCTGAACAATGGTCTGGGTGATCTGTACGCGAAGATCCGCCATTTGCCGGAAGCCGAGCGAGCCGAGATCGAGGCCGATATCCAGGCCGTCTACCAGACCCACCCAGCCCTGGCGATGGTGGATTCCGACAAGGGCATCACGAACCTGCATGTGCCCAACGACATCATCGTTGATGCCTCCATGCCCGTCGTCGTCCGCGATTCCGGCAAGATGTGGGGCAAGGACGGGAAGCTCCATGACACCCTCGCCATGATCCCCGACCGCTGCTACGCCACGATATACAAAACCGTGATCGAGGACTGTCAGAAACATGGCGCCTTCGACCCCGCCACCATCGGCAGTGTGCCCAATGTCGGCCTCATGGCGCAGAAGGCCGAGGAGTACGGCAGCCACGACAAGACCTTCGTGGCGCCCGCCGATGGGACGATCCGGGTGGTGGACGCCTCCGGCGCGATCCAGTTGCATCAGAGGGTCGAGTCCGGAGACATCTTCCGAATGTGCCAGGCCAAGGACGCCCCGATCCAGGACTGGGTCAAGCTGGCCGTCTCCCGCGCACGGATCACCGGCGCCCCCGCCATCTTCTGGCTCGACCAGCACCGGGCGCACGACGCGCAGATCATCGCCAAGGTGCAGACTTACCTGAAGCATCACGACACCACTGGCCTGGACATCCGCATCCTCACTCCAGTGGAGGCCATGAAGGTCTCCTGCGAGCGCATCCGCGCGGGCAAGGACACCGTCTCCGTCACGGGCAACGTCCTGCGCGACTACCTGACCGACCTGTTCCCCATCATCGAGCTGGGCACCAGCGCGAAGATGCTTTCCGTAGTGCCCCTGCTGGGCGGCGGTGGTCTCTTCGAGACCGGCGCCGGCGGTTCGGCCCCCAAGCACGTTCAGCAGTTCCAGAAGGAGGGCTACCTGCGCTGGGATTCCCTCGGCGAGTTCTCCGCCTTCGCCGCCTCACTGGAGTTCGTGGCCAATACCTTCAAGAACGGCAAGGTCGCGGTCATGGCCGAGACCCTGGACCAGGCCATCGCCAAGTTCCTTGACAACGACAGGTCCCCCGCCCGCAAAGTCGGTCAGATCGACAACCGGGGCAGCCACTTTTACCTGGCCCTCTACTGGGCTGAGGCCCTGGCGGCCCAGACCAAGGACAAGGAACTCCAGGCCCGTTTCGCCCAGGTCGCCCGGCAGCTCACCCAGAACGAAACCAAGATCAACGGGGAACTCCTCGGAGCCCAGGGCAAGCCCGTGGACATGGGCGGCTACTACCACCCAGACAAGGCGAAAACGACCGCAGCCATGCGTCCCAGCGCCACGCTGAACGCCCTCATCGAGAGCATCCCTTAGCTACTGGATTGCCCAAGGGTTCTGGTCAGAACACAACCCGGTTTCTCCCCGAGCGCTTGGCTTCATACAGCTTTCCGTCTGCCCGCCTGATCAGGATCTCCGGACCTTCGTTCAGCGGCGGCACCATGGTGGCCACTCCCATGCTGGCGGTGACCTTCCCGGCGGGGGCACCTTCGTGAGGAATGCCGAGCTCATGGATGTTGTTCAGGAGGGTCTCAGCAAAGATTCCGGCCCCTGGCAGATCCGTCTCAGGGAGGATGCAGGCAAACTCTTCGCCCCCATAACGCGCCACCAGATCGTGGGACCGCCGGAATGATGAAACCAGCGAGTGGGCCACGGCTTTAAGACAAACATCGCCAGCCTGATGCCCATACCTGTCATTGAAGTTCTTGAAATGATCGATATCGACCATGACCAGTGTGAGTGGAAAGGCATTTCGGCGGAGGCGCCGCCATTCGGCCTCCATGATCTCGTCGAAACGGCGCCGATTGGCAATCCCAGTCAATCCGTCCAGGTACACCTGGGAGCGAAGCAGGTCGGATTGGGCCTTGAGAGTGAGGTGGGTTTGCACCCGGGCTCTCAAAACATCTGGATTAACCGGTTTGGAAATGAAATCCACAGCGCCTGCTGCCAGGGCCGCAGTCTCTTCTTGGGGCTTTTCAAGGGTCGTGATGAAGATGACGGGAATCTCACAAATAGACTTGTCATCCTTGATGCGCCGACAGACCTCCAACCCATCCATGCCTGACATCTGTATATCCAGGAGCACCAGGTCCGGTTTGTAGGATGGGAGAAGCGCAAGGGCCTCCAGGCCGCTCTCGGCTGTTTCCACTTGGTAGTTGCCGCGCTCCAACATGGCAAGAAGGCCCCGGCGCACCAAAGGATTGTCATCGACCACGAGAATCCGGGCTCCGCGGTCTGCGTGACGAATGTAAATCGGCTCAGCAGCCATGTCTGACCTCGGATAGGTGTTCGGGATCTGCCTGATAGACTGACATTTCAGCATATAGAATTTAAAACAAAGGGTCTTAGGAAGCAAACAAACGTCAGAGCAGCTGTGCTCGTGCGAACCGCCAGGCATTTCTTGGACAGTGGAGTTAACTTACGCGGTGTGTCAGACGCCGCCCTTGATCCCGAAGGTCGGCCCTTGGCCGGGCTGGCGGATCCAGGTGCGGAAGCGCTTGCCGAGATGGGCACCTAGGGCCAGGCTGAGGCCCACCATGGTGGTGTTCTTGCATTCTCCCAGCAGGGCGGGAGTGATGGCCATGACGTGGATATATGGCCGTTGGGGCTTCCCGCAGGCGTTCCATGACCTCGAGCCGCACTTTGGCCTTGCTGGGTCCGTATTACTCGAATTCATCCTCCTAAAGGCCGAGCTCGGCCGCGACCACTCCGATGGGCTTAAGCACAGCTTCCTGCACGATGTCGAGATCCGAAGGAACGGGTGTCTCGCGATGCAGGGCAGTTGCGGAAAATGTCCTCGTCTTGGCGACCATGCCGTCTCCCTGGGTAGATTCGTCCAAAGGATGAATTCGGAGCACCGGATGTGCCGCTTTAACCTGGGTTTGTTGATTCCGATCACGCCCACATCCATGCTGATGCCATGCGCCGATTGAAGGCAGTCGCGATTCACCGTTTCCGCGAGAAGGCCTCTGTCTTCCTCACGGAGCTGCATCCAGCGCGGGATGCCCAAGAACGGGTCACGGTGCTGAGCTCCCTGCGCAAGCGCGACTTTGACGCGACCCATCACTGCAGCGCCTGGCGGGAGGGTGTCCCCGTCACAGCCTTCGGCGCCGACGATGATGGCGAGCCTTCCGGCACCGCCGGCCGGCCCATGCTGGCGGTGCTCGAGGGCGCCGGGGCCACGGATCTCATCGCAATCTGCGTCCGGTGGTACGGCGGCACGAAACTCGGCACCGGCGGCCTGGTGCGGGCCTACACCGAGGGCGTGCAGGGCGCCTTGATCATGGCCGATGAGCTGGGCGCATGGGAGGTGGTGCGCAACCTTCGCAGGGGCGAGATCCGTGTGCCTGTGGCCCAGGCCCACCTGCCCTTCGCACTGCTGGGTGCCTTCCCGGCCGCCGCGGCGCTCGAGCAGGCCTTCGAGGGCGGTTCGGCCATCCTGCGATTCGAATGCCCGCCAGACTTGGTTCCGGCCTTGGAAGGCGCCTGGAGTGATCGCAGCCGGGGTGGCGTGATTCGCTGGGAATGACCGCTCGCCGGTTCTTTCCCGCCATTCACCGATCTCCGCCCGAAATGAGGCGGGGATGTCCGTAGCTTGTTCACACGGGAGGAGGCAGCCATGGTCCATGCGGCGTGGTTCATCGACAGCTGGTGGTGGTGGCTGGCGCTGTGGCTGCCCTCGCTGGCCTTCCTCATCCCCTTTGGATCAGGACGAAAGGAACATCGATCATGAACGCCCAGGAACGCCCCCCCTTCTTTTCCACGAAGCTGGTCTTCGGCCTGACGGTCATCGCCGTGGGACTGATCCTCATGGTGGACAGCCTTCACCTCTACGACGGCTGGCACTTGCTGACCTGGTGGCCCGCGGTGCTGGCGGCCCTTGGCATCGCGCATCTGATCCGGGACGGTTTCCTCAGTCTCGGCGGTCACATTTGGCTGGGCTTCTCTGTCGCGGGCTTCATCCAGCAGTTCGGTCCCTGGGGCCTGCTGGATCGCTGGTGGCCGGCGTTCCTGGTCTGGGGCGGCATCCTCGTCACCCTTCGGGCCATCTTTCCCCAGCCCAAGCGGACGCGGAAATCGAAGGCCGATCCTCCGTCACCAACTTCCACCGTTTCCTGTGATGCTGAGACCGATTCCTCGCAGGTGAAGCCGTGAATGCCCCCGAGAGCGCCAAGGCCCCGAGCCCCTTCAGCCCCAAGCTGGTGCTGGGCGTGGCCATCATCGTGGCGGGCCTCGTCCTCACGCTGGACAACCTTGGTCTCATCGAGGCCCACACCATCTTCAAGCTCTGGCCTCTGGT
>CAIXHJ010000525.1 GCA_903919165.1 uncultured Holophagaceae bacterium | reverse complement strand
TTGAAAGACCAGCAGGCCCGGGTGAGGGGCGCTGTCTTGGGGGCGGGCCACGTATGCACGCATGGTGGTTTCGTCCGCCACATTCAAGGTGATCCACTCAGTCTGAATTTCTGCCATTGAATTCTCCTCCCTCGTAGCGCCTCGTAGGGGCAACCCTTGTGGTTGCCCCAGGGCGGCCACAAGGGCCGCCCCTACAACACTCAGTTGTCAGTAGACGTGCCGCTTGATTCGTCGCGCTCGAGCGAAACCGCCTGTGCGGTCATTTCCTCGGCCGGCTCACCTCCTGCCATCGACTGCGCCACGATGAGCTGGCGCGCTTCGCCACGCAGACCCGGCCATGTCAGTGCGAAAACCGCGCCTCCGGCCAAGCTGACGACCCCTCCCAGCCTGACGGTAAGCGGGGCCCCCACATGGTGCGCAATCGCTCCTGAAAGCAACGCCCCAAATGGCGCCATGCCCATAAACACCAAAGCGTAGACCGCCATGACACGGCCGCGCAATTCGTCGGGGACCATGGTTTGGATCAGGGTATTCGAGGAGGCCATTTGCAAAATCATCGAGAATCCGGCCGGCATAACCAGGAGTATGGAGAGCCAGAACCAGTGCGACATGGAAAAAAGGACCAGGGAGGCCCCGAATCCCATGGCGGCGAACATCACCCATCTCCCCAGTCCCCGCACGCCGTGGCGTGCCGCCAACGCCAGTGTCCCTATAAGCGCCCCCATTCCCGCAGCACCCATGAGCAGGCCCAGCCCCCGCGCTCCGCGATGCAAAATTCCGTCAGCAAAAATTGGCATCAACACCATGTAAGGCATCCCGGTCAAGCTGACAAGGCCCAGCAGAAGCAGCAGGGCGCGGATCGGCCCTGTGCGCGCGACCCAGTGGAAGCCTTCCAGCAGGCTCTCGAGTCCCGAAAGGCGTCCTTGGCGCGGGCTGGCGCGCGGCGTCACGGTCATCAGCAGGAGCCCGACAATCACGGCAATGTAGCTCACCCCGTTGGCCAAGAAGCACCAGCCTTCGCCGATTGCCGCCACCAGCACGCCGGCCACGGCAGGCCCCAGGATGCGCGCGCCGTTCACCATGGCGGAGTTGAGAGCAATGGCGTTAATCAAGTCCTGCTGGTTCACCATCTCGACCACAAAGGCCTGCCGCGCGGGAATGTCAAAAGCGTTCACCAAGCCCAGTGACGAGGCCACCACCATGATTTCCCACACCTTGATGTGGCCCAGCAGAGTCAGCGCCGACAGGACAAACGCCAGCAACATGGCAGAGGTCTGGGTGGCGATGATAATGCGATAGCGGCTCCTTCGGTCCGCCACCATGCCGCCAATCGAGGCCAGGAGGAAGACCGGAATTTGCCCGGCAAAGCCCACCAAGCCGAGGAGCAGCGACGAGCCCGTAAGCCGGTATACCAGCCAAGCCTGCGCCACGGATTGCATCCAGGTGCCGATCAGGGAAATCATCTGGCCGCTGAAGAACAGGCGATAATTCCGGTACCGGAGCGCCCGGAACATCGCCGGAACGCGGCTCTCTGTCTCGCCCAGCGCTTCATTTTCTTGCGGCAGGGGGTTCGCAGACCGTCCCCGGCCCGATTCAGT
>CAIXHJ010000524.1 GCA_903919165.1 uncultured Holophagaceae bacterium | reverse complement strand
CATCGCCCTCGCCATCGCTGCCGCCGGTTGCGGTTTGGGACAGGGCAAGGCCGTGGCTGCCGCCGTCGAGGGCGTGGCCCGCAATCCCCAGGCCGCAGGTAACATCCGCACCACGATGATCATCGGCTTGGCCCTCATCGAAGCCCTCGTGATCTACGTGCTCGTCGCCGCCTTCGCCATCAAGTAGGTCCATCGTGTTCCAAGCGGGGCGTCCAGGGCCTGGGCGCCCCGTTTCTTTTGAACCTTCCGGCGAACCGATGTACATACTGACACCATGACTCCGCACGCCCTGTTCCCCATGCCAGCCGAAGTCACTCAGGTGATCCTGGGGGGCGGTTCGCCCATCGACCTGGACTCCTTGCGGATTCACTCCCCCGGAGAGGCCTGGAATTTCGCCCTCAACTATGGCTACGACCTCACCGTCCCGGTTCAGCGGGCAGCTGTGATGAGAGTCTACGAGGATGCGGTGGACTTTCTGGAGGCGGTGGTGCTGGAGGGCACGGACCTCCATGTTCCCTTCGAGGTCCGGGATCTCCAGGATCCTCTCGACCTCCTGGTCTGGGCTTCGGACCGTCCCAGGAACATCAGGGGACGCTGGTCCTGCGCGATTCTGCGGGTGATGCACACCCTCTTCCATGTGGACCACAACGTGAACCTCCGCTTCCTGCCGGAGATCCAGCGTCAGGTCTTCAGCCGCTACGACCAGTACCTGGTCTGCGAGGAGGATCGCTGGTGCCTGCGCGGGGCTTACGAGGTTCCTCTGGTGGCCGTGGAAAGAAAGGAGAACAAGGATCGCGTATCCATGCTCCTGAAGATGCTCCACAAGCCCGAGAACGTCGCGGAGACCATCTACGATCAGATCGGCATCCGCTTCGTGGCCGAGGACCAACTCGGCGTGCTCATGGTCATCCGCTTCCTCCTGGATCACCACGTCCTGATGCCGACCCACATCAAGCCGAGTCGGAGCCGGAACTTGATGATCGACATGGAGGCCCTGGCCGCCTGGAGCGAAGCCACGCCACCGTATTTCAGGATCCAGGATCTGGGACCCGAGGAAAGGAAAGCGCTGAGCCGGACTCTGGCCTTGAAGTCCCCCTGCAAGGATCAGAACCCCTTCTCCAGCAAGGATTACTCTGCAATACAGTTCACCGCCCGCACACTGGTTCGGTTGCCGAGCCCCGCCACCCGGGTCCTGGAAACCCTCCAGGAACGCCTTCAAACCATGGGGGATACTGAACTATCGGACCTTGTCCGCATTCCAGAGTTGATCCAGGATCAGGAGGAGTTTACCTTCTTCTTCGCACACGAAGTCCAAGTGATGGAACAATCTGGGTTTCAAAGCTCACGTTCCGGCCCCGCATCCCATTCGGAATACAAACAGCGCCAGCGGGACGCCGCCCGGCGCCGAGTACTTCAGGGAATCCTTCAGGAGGAACCATGTTGAACATACAGACCCGCCAAGAAGGCACCGCTTCGGTGGTGTCCATCCAGGGCAAGGTCAATTTCGAGGTGACGGCGCAGCT
>CAIXHJ010000523.1 GCA_903919165.1 uncultured Holophagaceae bacterium | reverse complement strand
GCTCAGCGCCTCGGTGCAGGCGGGGCCGCTTGACTTCTTCCGTTGGGCGTCCTAGCGAGACGTCCGCTCCCAGTTGTCTCAAGGAGGGGAAATGGCTGAAACGATTGTCATGATTCACGGCATGTGAGGCGGGCCCTGGTACTGGACGAACTATCGGAATCTATTCGAGGCGGCGGGTTACCGCTGCGTTGCCGTCACGCTGCCGTACCATGACATGGACCCGCATGCCGCAGCGGATCCGCGGCTTGGCACGACGAGCTTGCTGGATTACGCCGAGTCGATCGAACAACAAATCATGCAACTGGGCGGCGAAAAGCCCATCTTGATGGGCCACTCCATGGGAGGTTTGCTGGCCCAGCTGCTCGGAGCTCGCGGACTCGCGAAGTCACTTGTGTTGCTCACACCCGCGTCCCCAGCCGGCATCCTGGCGCTTACCCCTTCTGTCTTACGAAGCTTCTGGAGCATCCAGACCACTTGGGGATTCTGGAACAAGCCAACGCGCCAGACGTTTGCCGAGGCAGCCTACTCCATGCTGCACCTGCTGCCGGCGGCGGAGCAGCAGGCAGTGTATGACCGGTTTGTCTACGAATCAGGCAGGGCCACATTCGAGATCGGCTACTGGCTGTATGACCCGCGGCACGCGGCGAGGGTCGATGCCTCAAGGGTCAACTGCCCCGTCTTGGTGTTGGCTGGCGCTCAAGATCGAATCACGCCTGTGTCCGTCGTACGCAGGGTCGCGAAGAAGTACCGCGCATCGGCAACCTACAAGGAATTCGGAAACCACGCCCATTGGGTGGTGGGAGAGCCAGGTTGGGAGGAGGTTGCCGAGTACGCCTTGAATTGGCTGAGGGCGCAGTGAATGGAAATGGGCTTGGCGGAAAGGACACCCGGCCCTTCCATCGAGCGGACAGTCAACGGGCGGCGGAACCTGTCCGGCTCCGAGCGAACCGAAGGCTATCCCTTCCCCTGCCTCTTCATCTCCACCAGGCGCTTGGCCTCGCGGCGCAGCAGTTCGGGCACGTTGTGGTCCTTGACGATCAGCTTCATGTCGCTGTCGTAGAGGCGCTTGAAGTGGGTCATGGCTAGGGGCAGGGGCGTGCGGGGATTCATGACCAGGGCCTTGGTGATGGGGTACTTCTTCATCCAGTCCCGGCTGTGGGCGATGATGCGGAGCACCTCCTCACTCACGGTGCGCATCTGGGCGATGTAGGCGATCTCCCCCTCACTGATGCGGGTGTTCTTGATGACGTTCACCTGGATGAGGCGGTTGGATTCGCGGATGAGGAGGGTGCGCTCCTCCTTGCCGCCCTTGAGGGCGAGCATGATCTTCTGGTTGGTGCTGAGCATCATCACGCGCTGGGTCAAGGTGAGGTTGACCTCATTGCCCTCGTCGTCCACCACGGGCCTCTGGGCCAGCAGGCGACGCTCGGCGGCCATCTCCTCGGTTTCGTCCTCAGCGGCAGTCTCCTCCTTCGATTTCTCCTTGGGCAGGGGCAGTTCGGACCAGGCACGGTCGAGATGGCCGGCCTCCACCTCGTCGATGATCTCCAGGCGCGCCTTTTTCACCTCTTCCGGGATCAGGCGCAGGACGTCGAAGCGGAACTCGTTGACCCGCCGCTTGATGACGTACTCGCCTTCCGGATGCTCTTCGAGGAGGTCCAGAATCCGCGGACGCTGGAGCCAGAGCACCTGGTTGTTGAGCACGATCTCCAGCACGGATCCAGGCAGGCTGGGTACCGAGGCTTCGACGATCTCGGACGTGAGGGACGGGTTCAGGAGGACCGTCTCGAGCAGAGCGGCTTCCTTGCGGTGGCAGAGCACCAACTGAAGGGGCGTGGGCGGATGGATCGGCTCGGCCATCACGCCCGACAGGAGGGATTCCGGCATGGTGGCGAAAAAGTCGAGGGCCCGCTTGGTGTAGGGCGTGTCCTTCAACCCCACGTGGGCCAGGGCGAAAAGCAGGTCCAGGGTCGGCACCGGGAGGCTGCCCCCGACCAGGGCCATGACCATGGGCTCAGGCAACCCGCCCTGGAGGAACCGTTCGACGATGGGATGCATGCTCATGGCCGGGATCCATCTTCAT
>CAIXHJ010000522.1 GCA_903919165.1 uncultured Holophagaceae bacterium | reverse complement strand
GGAGACCTGCATGGCAAGGTCGCCTGCAAGGGTGTCCGGGACAGCGCCAATGCGGTCGTCTACATTGTCGCCGTTCCCGGTAAGACCTTCACGCCGCCCAAGGAACACGCCGTGGTGGACCAGAAGAACCTCGTCTTCATTCCCCATGTGCTGCCCGTGCAGGTCGGCACCACGGTCGACTTCAAGAATGACGACGCGGTCCTGCACAATGTGTTCTCTCCCGACGCTTGCTGCAGCCGCTTCAATCTGGGCACCTGGCCCCAGGGCCAGTCGCGCAGCTACACCTTCGCGAACGAGTGCCAGGCCACCCTCCTGTGCAAGGTCCACCCGGAGATGGAAGGCTTTGTCGTGGCGTGTCCCACTCCGTACTATGCGGTCACCAAGCCGGACGGCAGCTTCGAGATCAAGAACGTACCGGATGGCCAGCTCACCGTGAAGGTGTGGCATCCGAAGCTGAAGGGGACCCAGAAGGCCGTCAAGGTCGCCGGAAACACGGAAGTCGGCTTCGAGATCGCGAGGTAGCTCCTTGGTCGACGTCAGCCAGGAATGGCTTGAACGGAACTTTCCCTGCAAGTGGGCGTGCCCGGTCCATACGGAGGCCGGCAAGTATGTGACGCTGATCGCCCAGGGCAGGTTCCGCGAAGCCTACGCGGTCGCCCGCCGCCCGAATCCGCTCGCCTCCATCTGCGGGCGGATCTGCGCGGCTCCGTGCGAAGCGGTCTGCCGCCGAGGGGAACTCGATGCCCCCGTGGCCATCCGGGCCATGAAACGGTTCGTGACGGAAAAGTTCGGCGTCGAAAGCATGATGGACTTTTCCGTCCTGTCTGAAATCTATGGCCATCGCACGGACCGCTACACCGAAAAGGTCGCCGTCATCGGATCGGGCCCCGCGGGCCTGGCCTGCGCCCACGATCTGGCCCTGATGGGCTATCAGGTGACGATTTTCGAAGCGGCCCCGGTCGCGGGCGGGATGCTGCGTCTGGGGGTGCCCGAATACCGTCTGCCCAGGGCTCTGATCCAACTCGAGGTCAATGCCATCCTCTCGCTCGGGGTCGAACTCCGGACCAACGCCCGGCTCGGGCGGGACTTCACTCTGGCCGACCTGAAGGCCCAGGGCTTTTCCTCCATCTTCCTGGGGGTCGGGGCCATGCAGAGCCGGGATCTGAGGACTCCCGGCATCGAGTTCGACGGCGTGCTGAAGGGGATCGACTACCTTCTGAACCTGAACCTCGGCTACAAGGTCGAGATGGGCAAGCGGGTGGTGGTCATCGGCGGCGGGAATGTCGCCCTCGATGTGGCCCGCACCGCGGCCAGGGGCGGCGAGCAGACGAACATGGAGCGAAGCCTGTCCATCGTCCAGGCCCTCGATGTGGCCCGCAGCGCGGTGCGCTTCGGCGGTCGCGACGTCACGGTCTGTTGTCTGGAATCCGAGCGCGAGATGCCAGCCTCCCCCGAAGAAGTCGAAGAGGCCCACCACGAAGGGATCCGCTTCCGCTACCGCGTGGGCCCGAAACGGATCGTGGGTGAGCACGGCTCCGTTACCGGCATCGAGTTCACCAAGGTGACGCGCGTGTTCGATGAGGGCGGACGGTTCTCCCCCGAGTTCGAAGCAGGTTCTGAAGAAGTCGTCGAGGCCGACACGGTCATCGTGGCCATCGGGCAGACAGGGGACTTCTCGTTCCTGCGCCCGGAGGATGGCATCCAGACGGCCCAGGGCAGGATCATCTTCGATCCGGATACTCTCGCGACTACGGCCCCAGGCATCTTCACCGGTGGCGACGCGGCCTACGGACCCAGGATTGCCATCAGCGCCGTGGCCGATGGCAAGCGGGCCGCCCGGTCCATTGACGAATTCCTGAGGGGGCGTCCGTGTCCGGAGCCCGAGATCACCGTGGAGATCGATCAGGAGGCTCGGTACGAGTGGATCTGGGATTACGAGGGGATCCCGCGCCAGCAGCCGCCCATGAGGCCCACTTCCCGCCGGGTCGGGTTTGTAGAGGTCGAAGAGTGCTTCGACGAGCATTCCGCCCGCCAGGAGGGCCTGCGCTGCCTCCATTGCTGGACGAACACCATCTGGGAGCAGAACGCTGAGGACGGGACGGAGTGCATCCTCTGCGGCGGCTGCCAGGACATCTGCCCCGAGGATTGCATCGAGATCGTCCCGTCCGCGATCGCCGGGGATGTCCCGGAATCCATCCTGGAGCTTGCCCCCCTGCTGATGGATGGGGTATTGGCTGGTTCCATCTTCATCAAGGACGAGGAGACCTGCATCCGGTGCGGCCTGTGTGCCATGCGGTGCCCGGTGGGGACCATCACGATGCAGAGCTTTACACGGAAGGAGAGCGCCAGTGCGTGAAGCGGATGAAGGGATGGTCCTGCCACTCGGCCCCAAGGACGCCTCCCGCCGGGAGTTCATGTCGCAAGTGGGACTGGGCGCGTGCGCGTTGACGATCGCGGGGGCCGCGTTGACCGTGCTCGACTTCATGGAACCGAAGGTGCTCTTCGAGCCACCGACCGAATTCAAGGCGGGCCACATCCAGGATTTCCCTGAGGGCACGGTGAAATTCGACGAGGAACACCGGGCCTACATCATCGGCGGACAGGGGGGCGTCTTCGCCCTGTCCGCGGTCTGCACGCACCTGGGGTGCATCACGCGGTACCACGCGGATGAAGGCGTCATCGCGTGCCCCTGCCACGGAAGCCGCTTCGATGCGGATGGGAATGTGGTCCATGGCCCCGCTCCCCGGCCTCTCCCCTGGATCGAGGTGAAGGCTGACGCGGAAGGAAACCTGACGGTCGACACCAGTGTGGTCATCCCGCACGGAAAGGTGCTGAAGGTATGAACGGAACCCCACTTCCCAGGATTGGCATCTGGGTTCGCGAATCAGCGTTGTACCGCTCCATCGTTCGCCATGGCGCTGCCGATACGAACCGGAACCGCTCGCTCGTCATTTTTGAAAATTTATTCCTCCACATGCATCCGGTCAAGGTGCGTGAGAAGACCCTGAAGTTCACTCATACCTACTGGCTGGGCGCGATCACGATCTCGGCCCTGGTCGTCCTCATCGCCACCGGCATCCTGTTGATGTTCTACTATCACCCCTCTGTGCCGCAGGCCTATCGGGACATGAAGGAACTCAAGTTCGTGGTGGACAACGGCGTGTTCTACCGGAACCTCCACCGCTGGGCCGCCCATCTCATGGTTCTGGGGGCGCTCCTTCACATGGTGCGGGTCTTCTACCACCGGGCCTACCGCCCCCCCCGCCAGTTCAACTGGGTGATCGGCGTCGTGCTTCTCCTGGTGACGCTGCTGCTCTCGTACACGGGGTACCTGCTCCCGTGGGATCAGTTGGCCTTCTGGGGGGTGTCCGTCGGCACGAACATGGCCAAGGAGGCCCCCATCCTCGGCCCGCCCATCCGGTTCCTCCTCCTGGGCGGGAACATCGTTTCAGAGAATGCGCTGCTGCGTTTCTATGTCCTCCACTGTGTGCTTCTTCCGGTGGCTCTCCTCGGCTTCCTCGGGGTGCACATCTGGCGTGTCCGCAAGGATGGGGGCGTGCAGGGTCCTCCCGGGCCTGCTTCCGACGATGAGGTGGAACCATGAGCTCACCCATGCCTCCCCTTGATCTCATCGAATCCAACGATCCCGTGGCCATGCCCAAGCGGGTCGCCTTGGTTCGCCCGGATGCCAGGGCCACCCTCCGCCGCGTGGAAGAGCGATGGGTGATGACCTTCCCCAATCTGATCCTCCGGGAAGTGATCGTCTTCCAGATCGTGGTGATCGCCCTCTCGCTCGCCGCGCTTCTGTTCAATGCCCCGCTCGAAGGGATCGCCAATCCCCTGGAGACGCCAAATCCTTCGAAAGCGCCGTGGTACTTCCTGGGCCTGCAGGAGCTTCTCCACTATTTCCCGCCGGTGGTCGCGGGGGTGGTGTTTCCAGGCCTCGTCGTGGTGGCCCTGGTGGTGATCCCCTTCGCCAAGATCAACCTGTCCGCCCGCCCCCTCTGGTCCGGGGACAAGAAACAGACTCGCCTCTGGGGCGGCGGGGCGATCGTGGTCCTTGCCGTGTTTTTCGCGGCCTTCAACTGCTGGCCCATCGTCATTCCGACCCTCCTCGTCGGAGGCGCGATGTTCTCGATCGGCGGTGGCGGCCAGGGCGGGCGTTTACGTCAGTTCCTTGTGAGGGTGACGATGCCGGAATGGATCATGACCTGGTTCATCCTGGTGGCCACGATCCTCACCCTCATCGGCACCTTCTTCCGCGGTCCAGGATGGTCCCTTGTCTGGCCCTGGAACATGTACCCCCCCGCCTGACGGAGCTCCCGTGGCCCTGAGACGAGTATTCGCCATCACCAGCATCCTGTTCCTGCTGGTCCTGGCCATTTCTCCCCTGAAGAATGCCCTCCGTCCCTACCGGAGGTTCCAGGGGGAATACGCCAAGCTGGGTGCCTCCCGCGCCAAGAGCATGCAGGCTGCCAAGGCCTACCTGCAGAAGCCTGTGGCCATCCATCAGATCTGGCTCCCGGAATTCGAGAACCGTGTGGACCGCTGTACAACCTGCCATCTGGGCATTCAAGACGCCTCCATGGCGGGCGCCCAGGAGCCCTTCCGGCTCCATCCGGGCAGTTACCATACGCCCAAAGATTTCAACCGCTTTGGGTGCACCGCCTGTCATGGCGGTCAGGGGCTCGCCACCCTGGAGAAGGATGCCCACGGCCTGGTCCCGGATGCCGAAGCTCCCTTGATGCCCCTGAAATACATCGAGTCGGGCTGTGGCCGCTGCCACGACTCTGAGGGAGTGTCCGGCGCGGCGACCCTGTCCCTGGGCCGGGAGATCATGGAACAAAAGGGCTGCTATGCCTGTCACACGGTGAAGGGTCATGAGCAATTCCGCTCGGAAGCTCCACCCATCGAGACGATGGCCCTGAAGACGGGCGGGGAGGCCCTGCGAAGGTGGCTGACGAACCCGAAGACGGTCGACCCCAACGCGTCGATGCCGAAGTTCCAGCTCAGCGAAAAGGAGATCGAGGAACTGTCGAACTACATCTTCAGTCTCTCGCCCAGCCGACAGATGGCTGACCGTATCCGGGCGGCGTCCAGTGAACCGGCGGGTGACGTGGCCAAGGGGAAGGCCCTCTTCGCGGTAGCGCGCTGCATCTCCTGTCACACCGTCGAGGGGAAGGGCAACGGAACGGCGCCCGAGCTCTCCACGGTCGCGTCCCGGGCAACCCCGGGTTGGCTGATCGCCTTCATCCGCGATCCCCATGCCTTCAATCCGCGAACCCGCATGCCCCAATTCAACTTCTCCGAGGCCGACGTGCGCAATGTCGTGGCCTACATGGAATCCGAGTTCAAGGATTTCGAAGCGCCGAAGGAGATCCTCGATCCCATTCGGGTGAATCAGACCCTGGCGGAAAAAGGGAAGACGCTCTTCCGCCAGAAGGGTTGCTTTGCCTGCCATGCTCCCGGCGCGGAAGTGGACCGGCTCGGTCCGGTCCTGGACGGCATCGGCGACAAACGACCCGCCTCGTTGGAATTCGGAAAACGGACGGATCTCCCCCACACCCTTCCGGACTGGTTGGAGGCCAAGGTCCAGAAGCCCGGCTCCTTCCAGGACGGTCTGCGGATGCCCACCTTCGCCCTCTCACCCAAGGAGACGCAGGCAGTCGTCACGGCGCTCCTTTCCCTGGGGGCCAAACCCGTGCCCCACGCCTACCGCTCAGTGCCCTCCACACGACCGAGCCTGATCCCCGGAGGCACCGTAGGGGCTCTGATGGACAAGTACCGCTGCCTTTCTTGCCACCAGATCGGGGACCGCGGTGGAGACATCTCCACGGCCCCGCTGACCGCCGAGGGCAGCAAAGTGAAGCAGGACTGGCTGGTGGATTACTTGACCCTCTCCTTCACGATTCGCCCGATCCTCACAGACCGCATGCCCGTGTTCCAGATAACCAAGGAGCAGGCCTCCCAGATCGCCCTGGCCTTCGAGACTTTCTATCTGGATCCCAGCATTCCGGAGGACCCTTTCCTCGGGCAGAACCCCGCTTCCAACGATCCCGCGGAGGGCAAACGCCTCTACGACACCCTCGGATGCCGCGCCTGCCATATCCTTGGCGCGGGCGGAGGCTACTACGGGCCTCCCCTCTCGGAGGCTGGCAGCCGCCTGAAACCAGGCTGGGTCTTCAAGTGGCTCAAGGGGCCCCAGAAATGGCGGACGGATGTGCGCTGCCCTAACTATGGGCTAACCGATACCGACGCGCTCCGTCTGACCTCCTACATCGGCACGCTGGTCAAGTCGCCCAAGACCTCGAAAACGGCGCGGGGAGGTGCGCGATGAAGCCTCTGGTCCAGATCGCAGGGATCCTGGTCCTCCTGGTCGCTTCGTCGGCCTGCTCGCGCCGCACGGCAGAAGCACACGTCGCGGCGCCGGCCGGCCAGCCGGCCAATGTCCCGGCTTCCCCCGAGGTTGCCGCGGCCGAAGCGCCGCTGTCCTACGAACTCCGGCTGGGCAAGGAAACCTTCCAGCACTACTGCAAGATCTGCCACGGCGAGACGGGCGCTGGAGATGGATTCAACGCCTTCAATCTGGATCCCCACCCCCGGGATCTGTCGGATCCTGCTTTCCAGAAAACCAAGACGGACGGTGATCTGAAGGACGCCATACAGCGAGGAGGATCGGGCGTGGGCCTCTCCCCCTTGATGCCTCCCTGGGGCAAGACTCTGTCCACTGCCCAGGTGGATGAAGTTATCCTCTACATCCGGACCTTCAAGAAAACCGAGTCATGAAACACCTTCAACTTCCTGGTCAAGCTGCGCCCATTTGGGTTGGGCGCCCCTTTCACAAGGAACTGTTTTCATTTTGGAGCGAGCATGTCCAAGGATGGAATTAAGCCCCAGAAGGACCTTGAACCGGGCCTTTACGAACAGATCCCCCATTTCGGATGGATGGTTGCCGGCTTCGTCGTGGTGGTCCTAGCCGCCTTGACCTTCTACCTGACCCGCCATTCCTACGAACATGTCGCGCAGAACAAGTATGTCGGCCCCGGCCAGTGCAAGAAATGCCACCCAAAGCAGTACGAATCCTGGGAGAAAACCCGCATGGCCAACAGTTTCTCGGTACTGCGGCCCGGCGAGAAGGCACAGGAGAAGCGATTGGCTGGGTTGGATCCATCTGCGGACTATACGCACAACGAATCGTGCATACCCTGCCACAGCACTGGGTATGGTCTTGTCGGAGGGTTTGTTTCCATCGAAACAACGCCCAACATGGCTGGAGTCACCTGCGAATCCTGCCACGGGCCCGGAGGATCCTACGCCGGTACCGTGATGGCCCTCGACAAACCAGAGTTCAAAACCCCCGAAGCCCGAAAATCGGGACTGGTCTATCCCCCGACGGAAGAGGTATGCCGAATTTGCCACAATTCCAAGAGCCCCTTTATCGGAGCGGATTACAAATTCGACTTTGTGGAGAGAGTCAAGCTCGGGACCCACGAACACTTCCAACTGAAGTACGAACATGGAAGGTGATGACTCCTTCCTCAGGCGAAACGGAAGATAGACTCTCTCACCCCCCGCCTCGAGGAGGAACTTCCTGGAGCAATTCCAGCAATTCACTCGGGTGTTCGACGGCGTAGGCCGAAGCTTCCTGCAGGAGGGTATCCGGCCCTTCGGACCCAGGAACCACGAATAGCTCCTTGCCCAGGTCCAGGGCGAGGCGGGCCGTGACCAGGGAACCGGACCTCAGTCGGGCCTCCGTGACCAGCACACCGTCGGTCCAGGCCGCCAGCAGCCAGTTGCGACGCGGGAAGTGCCATTTGAGGGGCCGGGCTTCGGGCGGGAAGGGCGTGATGACGCCCCCTCCGGTCGCCACGATGCGATCCATGAGGGGCTTGTGTTCGGGCGGGTAGGGGTGTTCCAGGCCTGAACCCATCACGCCCCAGGTGGGACCCGCTTCCAGGGCCCCGGTGTGGGCCGCGCCGTCGATGCCCCGGGCCAGGCCCGAGAGGATGGCCACGCCGGCCTCCGTGAGCGCCTTCGCCCAGGCCCGGGTGCGGGCCTTGCCCCGGCTGCTGGCCTGGCGGCTACCGACAATGGCCAGGCGGAGGCCCTCCGGCGGCAGCGACCCGCGCACCCACAGGGCCACGGGGTAGGGCAGGGGCGCCAGCAGGACATCCACGCCGGGATCGCCCGGCAGGAGCAGGCGGGCGCCGAGACCATGGGCTTCATGTTGGCGCCGGGGCAGGTCGGCTTCCAGGCGGGCCAGGGCCTCGTTCTGTACCGACGATAGCTTTGGCTGCGCGTCCGACTGGAGGGCAGCCCAGCATTCGGCCTTCTGGCGCTCAGTCCAGTCCAGCACAGTGAAGGCTAGGGCCCATAGGCGCAGATCCACGGGGGTTCCAGGGGCAGGAAGGCTATGCTGAGCACGGGGCATGGCGCGGCGCAAGAGCTTTTCCCTTGCGAAACGAGGGCCCACGGCTACACTGGTTTTCTTGGCTGTTTTCACCTTTGGTCCGTGAGGTTCCCATGTCCCGCCAGTGCGAAATTTGCGGCAAGAAGCCCCAGTTCGGAAACAACGTCTCTCACTCCAACAACGTCACCAAGCGCCGTTGGAACCCGAACATCCAGCGGGTCCGCGCCCTCGTGGGCGGCACTCCCAAGCGCCTGCGCGTCTGCACCTCCTGCATCCAGGCCGGCAAGGTCCTCAAGGCCTGCTAGCTCAGATACGACCCCGCAAAGGCGGCCCAGGTGGCCGCCTTTGTGCGTCCGCTGGTCTTCAGTCTTCAGTCTTCAGTCCTCAGGCTAAAAGCCGGGGCGTGGCCGATACACTGGCCTCATGCTGCTGGCCCTCGACACCACCACGGAGATCCTGCACCTGGCTTTGATCCAGGGGGACCGGGTGTGGGCGCGGCGGGTACTGTCCGGCGTGGGTCGGGGGCACAGCGAACTGCTCATCCCCGCGTTGAACGAGGTGATGGCTGAGGCTGGCGCGGCACCGAGGGATCTCTCCGGCGTGGCGGCCTGCCTGGGGCCCGGCGGCTTCACGAGCCTGCGCATCGGCGTGGCCACGGCGGAGGGCTTCGGCCTCGCGGGCCTGCCGACCTGGGGCTTTTCCGCCTTCGCCCTCCGGGCCGAGGCTCTGGTCCAGGCTGGTGTGACGGGGCCCTTCTGGATCCTGCTGGACGGGCAACGGAGCGAGGCCTTCCATCAGCGCTGGGAAGCCGGCCCCAGGACGGCCGCCGCCAAGCATCCCCTGACCACCTTGCCGGGGCGCGTGGGCGACGAGGACTGGTGGGCGCCCGAGGCCTTCGCGCCCAGAGTCGAGGCGGTGCTGCCCGCCCATCGCCTCACCCCCGCGAACGAAGGCGCGGCCACCCTGGCTGGCCTGGTGGCCCTGGCCCGGCGCGTGTCCCAGGGGCCGCCGGAAGCGCCCCTGGTGCCCTTCTACCTGCGGGAGACGGACGCGGAGGTGAACTTCCCCCTGGCCGCCTCCCATCTGTCAGAGGCCCTGCGGAAGGGCGTGGCGCGATGACAGAACGACTCGGCGGCAGCGTTCAGAGATTGGCCGCTGGTGCTCCGCTGCCGGACTGGGTGGCGCGACTGGATCGCACGGCCTTCGGATCAGCCTGGAAGGCCCCTGCGAACCATGAGGCCCTATGGTTGATGCCGGAGCTGGCCTTCGCCCGCTGGACGCGCATTCCGGCGGCGGGCGAGGCGGAGCTGCTGCGCATCGCGGTGGATCCAGCCCACCGCGGCCACAGCCTGGGCCGGACCCTACTGGAGGCCTGCCAGCGCGATCTGGAGGCCGAGGGAATCACCCGTCTCTACCTGGAAGTGCGGGTCTCCAACGCAGCGGCCATCCGGCTCTATGGGGCCTGCGGGTGGCAGCGCCGCGGCCTGCGCCCTGCCTACTACCCGGATGGAGAAGACGCGGCGCTGTTTCACCATACGAAGTCATAGATGACTCTGGAGTCTTGACCAACAGGACTGATTCACTCATATTTAGGTCCTCCCAGGCGGTGGACCATGCTCGGCATCGCGCGACAGACGGATTACGCGGCCCGGGTGGTGCTCCACTTGGCCTGCCTGGCACCCGGCGCCAAGGTGCCCATCGCCGATATCGCCAGGCACCGGATGCTGCCCCTGGAATTCGTGCGGCGGATCGTGGGCGATCTGGTGAAGGCGGGCATCCTGGCCACCTCCCGAGGCTCCGGCGGGGGCGTGAGCCTGGCCCGGCCTGCCGAGGATATCTCCCTGGGCGACGTGGTCCACGCCATGGAGGGTGGGGTCTCCCTCAACCATTGCGTCAGCGACCGTCGCGTCTGTCCGTTAGCCGCCGCCTGTCCCGTCCAGTCCGTGTGGGTGGAGGCCACCCAGGTGCTGGATGGCTACCTGGCCTCGGTGCGCTTCAGCGTCCTGGCCCAGCGCAGCGAAGCCCACCGGCCCGCCCACCTGCGGGTGCAGGCCATCGGGCGCGTGCGGGGCGCGAACCGCTGTCTGGCCCCACTCCGCCCCAGCGCACTCTGAAAGTGCTGGCAGTATCCCTTACTCGATCGAGATACGCTCGGCGTTGCGGGCCAGCCACTGGTCGAAACGCTGCAGCCCCGGGTACAAGCTCCTGGCGAAGTCGGGGTTCCGTGCAGCGCAGAAAGCCTCGTTGAAGTCCCGTTTGAACTGGAACATGTTGCCCAGATCCTCGGCTCCCGGGAACCCGAAGCCCCGGTACATCTCGGGGGTCACGCGGTTGTAGCGGACTTCCTGCCCGAGGGCCTTCGTGAACGCGGCAGCCATGGCATCGCCGCCCAGGTGCTCGCCCGCGATGCCGAGGGTCTTCCCCTGGTATGTGGCGCCGTTCTTGAAGATCCCGTAGGCGCAGGCGCCGATGTCCTCAGCCGCGATGCCCGGGAGCTGCTTGTCACCCATCGGGAGCGAGATGGCCAGGACCCCGTCCGGACCCTTCTTGGGACCCATGCCGAAGTGGATGAAGTTGTCCCAGTAGAACGAGGTATTCAGGAGGGTCACAGGCACGCCGAGGTCGGTGAAGAGGTGGTTGGATTCGCCCTTCGCGTCGAAGTGGGGAACCTTGTACCGGCCCATGAGGGTCGGCATGCGGTCGTCGGTGAGGGGGACCCAAGCGCGGGTGTCCTCTAGCGTGGACCAGATCACGTGCTGGACGCTCGCGTCCTTGGCCGCCCTGGCCATGGAACCGGCTTCGGCCACCTCCTTCTCGGGGGAGAAGTGCGCCCAGAAGAACGTCACGCAGTAGGCACCGTAGGCTCCGTCAAAGGCTTTCCTCAAGCTCCCGGGGTCATCCACGTCGGCGGCCACGACCTCCGCGCCGAGACGGACCAACTCGCGCGCCTTCTCGGAATGGATGTCCCGGGTAAGGGCGCGGACGGCGAACCCGCCCCCGGGATCCCCCAAAATGGCGCGGACCACCCCACTGCCTTGAGCGCCGGTGGCACCGACGACCGCGATGACCTTCTTTTCACTCACGCTGAATTCCCTTCAAGGAAGACTTGGGTTGAGCTGAGGCATTCGGACGGGCACCACTGGGCTCAATGAGCGCCCGTCGGTTCCATCAGGGCCATGGAGAGCCTCTTCAGCAGGGCGGCCCCGTCGCCACGGAAGGAACTGCCATGCATGGTGGCGAGGATCTGGGGCCGGAGGGCCGCCAGGCGGATCAGGGTGCTCTGGGCCTTTTCCCGGCAGGAGAAGTAGTCCATGCCTGCGAGCATGGCCTGGCTGGGGCCGAGGATGTCCCCTTCCGTGATCGGGGGCAGGTCCCCGCCGGGCTGGGTGAAAAGATCCCCGCAGAGGAGCGTCCGGGTGGTGGCTTCCCAGAGCAGTCCGGCATCCCACCCGTGGGGCACGTGGGGTGTGTCCAGCCAGCAGACCCGGTGCTGCCCCAGATCCAATTCCTCTCCATCGCGCAGGGCCTGGGGTGGCCGGTCGGCGATGTCCCCCATGGACACCATGGCGCTCACCCGGCTGCACAGGGGGACGGCGGTGGGGGCGGCCGTCAGGAAGGCATTCATGGCTCCGCACTCGTCCGCCTCGAAGTGGGAGTAGCTCAGATAGCGTAACGAGGCGACCGGGAGCACTGTCTCGATGGCAGCCCGGGTGGCCTCAAAGAGTCCGCGCGGCCCGGTATGGAACAGAAGGGGCGCTTCGTCCCGAATCAGGATCTGGTTGAAGGTGAAGCCGCCCGGTATGGCGGGTATGGGCACCGACGTGCTGATGCGAAAGATCCCATCGGCGATTTCATCGACTCGAGTAGTCATGCGAGACCTCCTGGGCCTGCCGATAGGGTTGGATCCCAATTCGATCCCGTAGGTGAACGCGCCTACTCGGCAGTGGTGGGGTCGATCATCTGGTGAACGGCAGCCACCGAGTCCGCAGGGAAACCGCCCTGCCTGGCGTGTTCGCGCACCATGGCCTCATTCGGGGCCAGGTACACGCAGTAGATCTTGTCGTCCGTGACGTAGCTGTGAACCCACTGGATCTCAGAGCCCATGGAACGCAGGACACCGCACGACTTCTGGGAGATGGCCTTGAGGGTTGCAGCGTCCAGGCTCCCTGCGCCCGGGATATTGCGTTCGATCACGTACTTCGGCATTCGGACCTCCGGTGAAAGGGAACTTCAAGACAGCGAGGGCTACTTCGTGGCCAGGTGCTCAGATCATTCCGGGACGACATCCCACTTTCCACGGACGTCCACGGAGATCACGCAATCCGCACCGGGCTCGCACCGTGTGATGTGCTCCTTCTTGCCACGGAAAAGGAAGAAGGAACCTGCCGGCAACTTCGTCTCCTTTCCATCGATGGTCAGGGACAGGGTTCCTGAAAGGACCGTGACGAAGTGGTCGGAGGAATGATGGTGTAGGGGGGCGGCAAAACCGTCCTTGAATTTGATCAGGAAATGGCCGGCCCCCTTCGCGGGATTCCCTTCGAGGATCGCCATCTTAAGATTCGGAGAGTCCGGCACGTCGTTCCATTTGATGTCGCCGGCTGGAAGCAGGACGGCGGTGGCGTCTTTGGGGCCTGGCTGGCCGAAAGACTGGAGGCCAGCAGGGCAATAGCGCCGAGCAAAGGCAGACTGTAGCGACGGAAAGACATGGGATCCTCCTTGGGGGATGAATTAGACAGGTATCTGCCCGAAGGGCAGTAACCAATATGAGACATATTGAATCTGAGTCAATGTATCAAAATTATTACCGACATCTGTTTTTCACCAAAGGGTCTCCTGTCTTCACGGCCAGTACCCTTTGCCTTCTCCCGGGTACCTATGTCTTCTCGAACAGCACCACGCGGTTGCTGTTGGTGCCCTTGTCGTTGTTGCCCACGCCCCAGATGTGGGCGGTCTTGGTGAAGGCTTGGCTGTTCACGAGGACGCCGTGGGCCTTGAAGCCGG